>JBMYWE010000107.1:0-7701 GCA_049607125.1 Granulosicoccaceae bacterium
AACCATTTGCCGGAAGTGGAATCGATCCGCGTCAAGGCCTCTTCGTATTCAAGCAACAGCGCCTCGTGTGAGGTAAATAAGTCTACGCCCGACAAGCCGCCTCCTTCCAAGTCCACCTGACAGGCTTGCATAAATTTCAGCGCTTCATCTATCTGATGGTTCATGGCTTGATAGCGCGGCGCTAGGTCGCTGCCGTCGAGAAAGTCGGCGTTCCATCGGCTGACCGCCTTGAGCGAGGCAAAGCCGCCGTGCGCCAAACCGCGCAAAAAGTTGAGCGTGGCCGCCGACTGCGAGTAGGCGCGCAACATGCGATAGGGGTCTGGCTCGCGCGAGGCGGCGTCAAAGCCGACATCGTTGATAATGTCACCCCGATACGATGGCAGCGTCACACCGTCTCGGGTCTCGGTATCAGAAGAGCGCGGCTTGGCAAATTGCCCGGCAATGCGCCCGACCTTCACCACCGGGCAACTCGCGCCGTAGGTGAGCACCAGTGCCATCTGCAAGAACACCTTAAACATGCGCTGCAGGTTGTCGGGATGATAGTGGGCAAAGCTCTCAGCGCAATCACCGCCTTGCAGCAAGAAGCCCCTGCCCTGTGCTACCTCACCGAGCGATGCAGTGAGCCGGTCCACCTCGCCCGCAAACACTAGCGGTGCGGATTGGGACAATCGGGCTCGGGTTTTTTGCAGGGCTTGCGTGTCGGCGTATTGGGGCATCTGCACAGGCGGGAGTTGACGCCAGTGGTCTGGCTGCCAAGGGGTAGTCATGGTGAGGTGATCCGAAGGGGTGAGAGACAATTGCCAATTGTGCCACAGACGCCGATTGGAGGAGAGCGGCAAACGTTGCATGGGGCCCCTCCACTGCCCCCTAACTGCAGGCGACGCGCTAGCTTCAACCAAGGCTATAAACCGTATAGCAGAGTGACAAGACTGCCGACTACATCAATCATTTTGCCGATCACATCAATATTTGCGCGGCACTATACGCCATGATGTGCAACAACCTAAGGGAGCACGTCATGCCACTGTCAATGAATCGCGAAGTTTTCATCACCTGCGCTGTCACCGGATCGGGCAGCTCGCAGGACAAATCTCAACACGTCCCTCGCAGCCCCGAGCAGATAGCCAACAGCGCCATCGACGCCGCCAAGGCCGGCGCTGCGGTGGTGCACTGCCACGTGCGCGAGCCCGACACCGGCATACCCAGCCGCCGCCTCGAGTTGTACCGCGAAGTCACCGAGCGCATCCGCGCTAGCGACACTGATGTTGTGCTCAACCTCACGGCGGGCATGGGTGGCGATATGGTGTTCGGCTCGGCCGAGTCGCCTCTGCCGCTCAACGCCGACGGCACCGATATGGTCGGCGCCAGCGAGCGGGTGGCCCACGTGGCTGAGTGCCTACCCGAGATCTGCACCCTCGACTGCGGCACCATGAACTTCGCCGAAGCCGACTACGTCATGACCAACACCCCCGGCATGCTGCGCGCCATGGGCCAAATGATGACTGACCTCGGCGTTCGCCCTGAAATCGAAGTCTTTGACACAGGCCACCTGTGGCTGGCCAAGCAACTGGTAAGCGAGGGCATCATCGAAGACCCGGTGCTGGTGCAGCTGTGCATGGGTATCCCCTGGGGCGCCCCCAACGACCTCAACACCTTGATGGCGATGGTGAACAATATTCCCGATAACTGGCACTGGTCTGCCTTCTCCATCGGCCGCGACCAAATGCCCTACGCTGCAGCGGCCGCGCTGGCGGGTGGCAACGTGCGCGTTGGTCTCGAAGACAATATCTGGCTAGACCGTGGCGTGCTAGCCACCAACGCGCAGCTGGTGGAACGCGCCGCCAATGTTGTCACCAACATGGGGGCAACAATCATCGGACCCGAGCAGGTACGCGAGCGTCTAAAGCTACAAAAACGCGCGCCTCGCGCTAACTAAAGCACCTGCCCATGCGAGTTTTTATCACCGCCGGTGGCTCGGGAATTGGCCTCGCCATGGCTGAGATGTTTATAGGCCAAGGCGCGTCCGTAGCAATTTGCGACAACGATCAATCAGCGGTGCACGCCTTTCAACAAAAGCACACTGGCGCCCTGGGCTTTGTCGCAGATGTCTGCGACGAGACTCGCATACAAGCGGTGTTCACTGAGACGGTGGACGCCTTTGGTGGTCTGGATGTTGTGGCTGCTAACGCCGGTACGGGAGGCCCTGCCGGGGCGGTGGAAGACATCGAACTCGCGGATTGGCGAGCTTGTATTAGTGTCAATCTCGACGGCGCGTTTATTGTCGCCAAACAAGCGTCACGACACTTCAAAGCGCAAGGCAACGGCTTGTTATTATTCAGTTCATCCACCTCAGGTTTGTTCGGCGCGCCTCACCGCAGCCCCTACTGCGCCGCCAAATGGGCGCTCGCAGGGTTGACCAAAACCTTGGCAATGGAGCTGGGGCCTTGGCGTTCGTGTCAATGCCATTGCCCCAGGTGCCGTCGAAGGCGCTCGGATGGACCGCGTGGTGGCCATGGAGGCGGAGTCACGCGGGGTCAGTGAGGCAGAAATCCGAGAGCTCTACGTACGTGGTGTATCGCTGAAAACCTGGGTTAACGCTCAGGACATCGCCAATATGGCAAGCTTTTTGGCATCGCCCGCGGGCAACAAAATATCTGGGCAAGTACTCGCGGTCGATGGCCACACCGAAACACTCAACCCCTGAGCGCATATATTCAAACGGAAAGAACTCAATGAAAACAATTGGTCTGATCGGAGGCATGAGCTGGGAGAGCACTGCCGACTACTACCGCAACCTGAACAACGGTATCAAAGCGAAGCTAGGCGGTCTGCACTCGGCCAAGATAGCGCTGCTCAGCGTAGATTTTGCCGAGATAGAAAAGCTGCAACACGCAGGCGATTGGGAAGCCACCGCCACCATCCTCGCCAATGCAGCACGCCGTGTTGAAGCGGCAGGCGCAGATTTTATATTGATCTGCACCAACACCATGCACAAAGTCGCTCCGCAGGTTGAGGCCGCTGTAGGCATACCGCTGCTGCATCTGGCTGATGCCACCGGCCAGAACTTGGTCGACGACGGCATCAAACGCGTGGGTTTGCTCGGCACCGCCTTCACCATGGAGCAAGATTTCTACAAAGGCAGGCTAAAAGACAAGCATGGCTTAGAGGTCTTGGTGCCCAGCGCGGCGGATAGGAAAATCGTGCACGACATCATCTACGGCGAACTCTGCCTCGGCCAAGTCAAAGACGACTCCCGGCGCGAATACCTGCGCATCATCGACCAGTTAGCAGCCGACGGCGCGCAAGCGGTGATACTAGGCTGCACCGAGATCGGCATGCTGGTCTCACAGAGCGACACACATGTTCAGCTCTACGATACCACCACCATCCACGCCGAGCGCGCGGTGGCTCTAGCCTTGAGCGGTTGAACTGGCATAAAACACTCGTTCGAATAAATTCGACCCCACAAAAACACGCTGACTGTGGGTTCGAATTCATTCGAATAATCGAGGCAGCCGAAAGCGCTCTGGCCCTCCAGCTGCGCCGCTGTGAGTTCGAATGTACTCGAAAGCACCTCAAATACGCAGTGACCACACCCACTTTATAAGTTGAAGGAATCCAACATGCCAAACAAGCAAATTGCCAGCATCATCGGTGGTGGCGTCATCGGCGGCGGCTGGGCCGCCCGCTTCCTACTCAACGGTTGGGACGTGCAAATCTACGACCCGGCTCCCGACGCCGCGCGCAAACTAGACGAAGTGCTAGCCAACGCCCGCGCCAGCTTGCCACAGCTGCACAACAATGCCCTGCCCGCCGAAGGAGAACTGCGCTTTTGCGACACGGTGGCCGAGGCTGTTGCCGAGGCCAGCTGGATACAAGAGAGCGTACCCGAGCGCCTGGAAATCAAACACGCGGTCTTCAAAGAAATACAAGCCGCCGCAGACCCCAGCGCCATTATTGGCTCCTCGACCTCGGGCTTCAAACCCTCCGAGCTACAGCAAGGCAGCGCCAACCCCAACCAGATCATGGTGGCACACCCCTTCAACCCGGTGTATCTGTTGCCACTAGTCGAGCTGGTGCCCTCTGCCGAGAACAGCGAAGCTAACGTTGAACGCGCCAAGGCAATACTCAGCGGTGTGGGCATGAAGCCCCTGCGCGTTCGCAAAGAAATAGATGCACATATTGCCGACCGCTTTCTAGAGGCTGTCTGGCGCGAGGCGCTTTGGTTGGTCAAAGACGGCGTCGCCACCACCGAAGAGATTGACGACGCCATCCGCTACGGCTTTGGCCTGCGCTGGGCCCAGATGGGCCTGTTTGAAACCTACCGCGTCGCCGGTGGCGAAGCGGGCATGGCCCACTTTATTGCCCAGTTTGGGCCGTGCTTGCAATGGCCATGGACCAAACTCATGGACGTGCCCGAACTGACCGATGAGCTGGTGCAAACCATCGCCGATCAATCCGACGCGCAATCGGGCATGCACAGCATCCGCGAGCTAGAGCGCATCCGCGACGACAACCTAGTCGGCATGATGCAAGCCCTAAAACAACGCGACTGGGGCGCAGGCGCATTGCTTAACCAGCACGATAAAACTATGCAAGAAGAGAACTAGCCGAGCGTGTCATTCACGGATCAGAGCACTGTTCCCACAGCGCACAATTTCCCGTGGGAGCAGATCTCCGATCCGCGAATGTCGCTGTCGCTAGGCGTTGTAAACCACGAGCGGCTTGTTCGCTGGTCGGAGACCGTCTCCCACGAGCCTCCGCGCTCCGTGGGAGCAGATCTCCGATCCGCGAAGCGCGAAAACCTCCAAAGCCGTTGATCAATAAACGGCCTGGACCAAATTTACTAACAGAGCAATTGCCATGAACTTCGGACTCAGCGAAGAACAAACCATGATCGTCGACACTGTGCGTAGCTTTGTCGAAAAGGAAATCTACCCGCACGAGGATCTGGTCGAGAAGAGCGGCGAAGTGCCCAAAGAGCTGGCACAAGAGCTGGTGCAGAAAACCAAAGACATCGGCTTTTACGCCTGCAACCTACCTTCGGATGTCGGCGGCGGTGGACTGGGCGACCTAGACTTCGCGCTGGTCGAGCGCGAGCTGGGTCGTGGCAGCATGGCGCTGAATCACTTTTTTGGCCGCCCCTCGGGCATTTTGATGGCCTGTAACGACGAGCAGCGCGAGCGCTACTTGCTGCCCGCGGTTCAGGGAGAACGCTTTGACGCCCTAGCCATGACCGAACCCGACGCTGGTTCCGACGTGCGCGGCATGAAATGCTCCGCCAAAGCCGACGGCGACAACTGGGTGGTCAACGGCACCAAACACTTTATCTCGCACGCCAATGTGGCGGATTTCTTTATCGTGTTTATTGCCACCGGTGAGGAAGATACCCCGCGCGGCAAAAAGAAACTGATCACCTGCTTTTTGGTCGACCGCGACGCCCCCGGCTTTGAAGTGTTACCGGGCTATGAGTCAGTCTCGCATCGCGGCTACAAAAACTGCATTCTCAGCTTTAAAAACTGCCGCCTGTCCAAGGCACAGATACTTGGCGAAGTACATCGGGGTTTTGATATCGCCAACACCTGGCTATACGGCACCCGCCTCACGGTAGCAGCCATGTGCGTCGGTCGCGCCCGCCGCGCCTTTGAAGTCACCCTGCCATTTTGTGTCGAGCGCGAACAGTTCGGCCAGCCCATCGGTAAATTCCAAGGCGTAAGTTTTAAGCTCGCCGATATGATCACCGAGATCGACGCCGCCGACTGGCTGACCTTGAGTGCCGCGTGGAAGATGGAGCACGGCGAAAACGCCGACCGCGAGATCGCCAGCGCCAAGCTCTACGCCTCGGAGATGCTCGCCCGCGTCACCGACGAGTGCATCCAGATCCACGGCGGCATGGGCCTGATGGACGACCTGCCACTGGCGCGCTTCTGGCGAGACGCAAGGGTGGAACGCATTTGGGACGGCACCTCCGAGATCCAGCGCCACATCATCAGCCGCACCCTGTTAAGAGCCATTGGCGGGTGAAAAAGCACCCTGTGGGTTCTGCTTTAGCAGAACATTTACCCAAGCTATATCGCCGTGCTATACAGCTTTGCACAGCGCAAGAAGCTGCGCCTGTGATAAACCACAAAACTGCGGCTAGCACTCAAGTTCCACTGCGCGCCTCGCAACTGAATTCGAACCCACAGCAGACCTACTCTGTGGGGTCTGCTTTAGCTGAACGCATACCCAAGCTATATCGCCGTGCTATACAGCTTTGCACAGCGCAAGAAGCTGCACCTGTGATCTACCACAAAACTGCGGCTAGCACTCAAGTTCGACTGTGCGTCTCGCAACTGAAATCGAACCCACAGCAGGCGTACTCTGTGGGTTCTGCTTTAGCTGAACAAAAGCCCTTTGCCCAACGAAAGACAAGCCAACATCAAGCGCTAACTACTTCCGCCTGCAACGAGAGTTCGGCATTCATGGAGTTGGTAATCAAACACGCGCCCTCGGCTTTTTCAAGCAAACGCATGGCCTTCGTTTCATCGGTGCCAGCGGGAACAACGAGCTTGGCTTTGACTACAACTTTGGTGAACTTGGTGACACGCTCGACGCGGTCCAGCTCGCCCTCGGCAGTGACGGATAAGTCATTCCACTCAAGCTTAGAAGCGCGAGAAATGGCGCGAAATGAAAAACAAAAACAGTCGGCAATAGCCGCCATGAGTAGGTCTTCTGGAGACCAAGCGCCCCCCACACCACCGAACTGGGTGGGCGGCTGGGTGCTGATAGCCGGGAACTCGTCACAGCTGACGTTGACCGGACCTTCCCCGTTGTCTTGGGCGGTTGCGTGATAGTGGTGAGGAAACGCTTGCATGTGGGTTAAGACCTCAAACAAAAAATTAGAACAAACTGCATTTGATGCAATTCAAATGCGTCTATCGACAGTATATTCCAAGTCTCGCGCCCACCGTGGGTGCTTTAGTCACACAAGCGGAGCAAAACTATGAAGCTCGATAGACTACTGCGTCCGCGTAGCATCGCGGTGTTCGGCGGCGCCTGGGGCCGCAACGTGATCGAGCAATGCCAGCGCGCCGGTTTTTCCGGTGACTTGTGGCCAGTGCACCCTACCGCCGAAAAGATCGGCGGGCTCACGTGTTATCGCAGCGTGGCTGAGTTGCCCGGCGCCCCAGACGCGAGCTTTATCGGCGTCAACCGACACATCAGCATTGAGGTGGTGGAGCAGCTAGCAGCACGCGGTGCAGGCGGCGCCGTGTGTTTTGCCAGCGGCTTTGCCGAGGCTGCCGCCGAGGACAAGCAAGCGGCGCAACTGCAAGAGCAACTGCTGGCCGCCGCCGGCGACATGCCCATACTCGGCCCCAACTGCTACGGCTTAATAAACTACCTCGACGGCGCTCTGCTATGGCCCGACCAACACGGCGGCGAACCCTGCGACTCGGGCGTGGCCATTATCACCCAGTCGTCCAATATATTACTCAACCTCACCATGCAGCGTCGCGCCCTCCCCTTGGCCTACGCATTGACTGCGGGCAACCAAGCCCAACAGGGTTTGGCCAGTATGGCCAGTGCTCTGCTCGACGACGAGCGTGTCACGGCTATTGGCCTGCACATCGAGGGCTTCGGTGATTTACAAGCCCTGCATGCGCTGGCAGTCAAGGCTCACGCGAAGCGCGTCCCCATCATCGCCCTGAAGATGGGCCG
>JBMYWE010000108.1:0-7649 GCA_049607125.1 Granulosicoccaceae bacterium
CTCTCCGATATGGTTTGTAGGGATCACCCAGTATATGCTCTGCACTGCGCGTGTCGGCAAGCCAAGAGCAGCTGTCGACTAGAAGCTTAGGCAAGATATCTCCCCGGTCTACGCAACACATGCCCCAGTTTCGGCAGGCCTATTCCAACATCTACTCTCACTGGCGACTTTCACCAAGCTAAAATGGGGTGTTTTACTCAAAAAGTGGTGTCAACCAGTCTATCGCGTCGGAAGCACTCTCTTCGACTATGCTGCCGTGATTAGCTTGGTACTCGCTGTACTCTGCCACCACACTTGCATTGAGTAATCGAGAGTACAACTGCTGGCTATAAGTGGGATAAACCGTTGTATCGTCGTCTCCCTGCACGATCAACACCGGCGCCTCAATCTCGCGACGACCAACTTCGGTGGCGCTGATGTAGGCCTGAACCTTTGCATCATCCAGCAAATCGGAAGACAACACCGATTCGAGATCATCCTGCGTCTGCAGCAAAAAGGCCACACTTAAAGCAAGGGTAGAAAACAGTTCGGACGCACAAACACTTTCTACCTGATTCTTCAGCAATTGGCCTTGCTCACCATAGACTGAATCTAAGTCAAAACTGCTATCTGAAACCTGCAAACCATAGAGCATGTACGCCGCATAACCCAGCCAACTGGTGCCCGCCGCTATTCGTTCTTCGGTGAGAGCATCGGTGTCTTCTAGAGTGGCGATAAACTGCCGGGCACTGTCTTCCAGATGCGAGGCCGGTGCCATGGCCACCGCACCCACAAAACTAAGTGGCGATACCTCGTGCGCCAGCTCGGCGGCGCCAAGCGCCGCATGCCCGCCTTGGG
Source organism: Granulosicoccaceae bacterium (assembly GCA_049607125.1). Lineage (GTDB taxonomy): Bacteria > Pseudomonadota > Gammaproteobacteria > CALCKW01 > CALCKW01 > CALCKW01. The sequence goes on from JBMYWE010000108.1 coordinate 838, forward strand.
AATGTCCAATCGATGCGAACTGTGAGCCGAGTTGAGGATAGGCAGAGACGGCGGCCTTGACCGCGTTAATCATAGAGCGGCCCGCGCTGTCGAGGTGTAAATAGGGGTGCTCGCTGCCCTCATTGCCCATGCCCTCAAAGTCAGGCGCAACCACAGCAAAGCCCGCGTCCAAAAACTGATTGATCAAAGGCAAATAACCATACAAATTTGTGGTGCGCGAGGGTGCGCAACTGTCTGCCACACCCGTGGTTCCATGGCCCCAAGCGAGGATTGGCCAGCCATTGGCGGGCGCCTCCCCAGCAGGAATCAACACCACCGCTTGACTCTCCTGAATTTGATTGTCCACCCCTCGTAGGCGGTAGCGCATCAACTGCGCTAGGCCTGCTTGATTGGCGTCGAGCGACTGGGCCTGAAGGGCGATCACTTCACCCGCAGACCCACTGCCGGCACCGGAACCCGAGGACCCGCCGCCGGAGCTGCCACTGTCGCAACCCGCCAATGTGAGGGAAACCACGAGCAGCGACGCACTCAAACCACGGACGATAGGACTATTCACTCTAAATACTCTCCAAAATACAAGGGGCTTATACAAAACCTCGTTGAGTAAAGAATAGTCTCTACACAATCAATTGCTCAAAGCGCAGATATCTTAGACAGTTGAAATGTGACACCCAGTGATAATGACCCAACAGGTGATAACAATGGCATAGGGGTAGCGTTGCATAGCTTTTGAACACACCTAAATACGGGCCGAATAGCCGGCAGCGGCATGGCGATAAAGGGCCAGCGGAAATCGAGAAGTAATGGGTGATCAGTTACTAAAGGGTTGTTTGTCGCAAACCAGGACACAGCGTAGAATGCCTGCTCTTCCAAGTATTAGGTCGTCCATGTCCTTCGAAGCCCTCGCCTTGCACTCCCGTCTCATCCGAGCCACCGAACGCCAAGGGTTTTGCCAACCCACCGAGATTCAAACAGCGGCCATTCCGCCCGCCTTGCAAGGGCGCGACCTGCTGGCGACGGCTCGTACCGGTTCAGGCAAGACAGCGGCCTACGCCCTGCCCTTGTTGCAGCGTTGGTATGAGGCGTCGCCCAATCAGCGGCCCAAGATATTGGTGTTGTTGCCCACGCGGGAACTGGCACAGCAAGTGGCCGAAGCTTTTGAACAGTTAGCCAGTGAGCTCGAAAAAATAAAGATCATTTCGCTCTATGGAGGAGTATCCATTAACCCGCAACTGATGGCGCTGCGCGGTGGAGCAGATGTAGTGGTGGCTACACCTGGCCGTTTGTTGGACGTGATCGATCACAATGGCCTCGACCTCTGGCACACCCAGAGCATGGTGCTCGACGAGGCAGACCGTCTACTCGATCAAGGCTTTGCGGATGAGCTAGACGCCGTGCTTTGCGAGCTGCCCGATAGCTGCCAGACACTGATGTTCAGCGCTACCCTCGCTGGCAAGGTAGAGAAATTCGCCAAAACCTTGCTCAATGAACCGGTGGTTCTGAAGATAGAAGAGCCCATTGAACACATTGAGCAAAGGGCGATCGAGGTGGACTCAAAACGCCGACCCGAGTTGCTGGTCCACCTGCTCGAGCAGTACGATAACGCCCGCGCGTTGGTATTCTGCGCCAGCCGAGACGGCGCCGAGGCTCTAAGCCGCGAACTGCGAAAACATGGCTTGCGCGTGGCAGCCATGGTTGGCAGTTTGTCGCAACAACAGCGCGAGACCGTACTGGAGCAACTAAAAGACAATGAGCTCGATGTCTTGGTGGCCAGTGACCTAGCGGCTCGAGGCCTGGATGTAGTCGCCCTACCACTGGTGTTCAACTACGACCTGCCCCGCTCCACACCGGTTTACACCCACCGAGTCGGCCGCACGGGCCGCGCGGGTATCAATGGAGTGGCGATCAGTTTTATTGATGCCGACAGCCACGCGCATTTTGCGCTAATAGAGAAACGTGTGGGTATTAAGCTCAAGCGTGAGCAAATCGCAGGTTTTGAACCCACCGACAAAGCAATCCAGCGCAACTTGGTGGGCGATAACAACGGCGGCATAAAAGGCAAGCGCATGAGTAAGAAAGACAAAGCTCGTGCAGCTGCTCGCCTGACCAATAAAAATGAGCCAGATCAATCGGCGTGACTGCCGAGCAGAGAAACCAAGAGCGCTGTGAACTCGCTCAATACCTAAGAAACCCACTCGCCACTCTGTGCATGCGATAGATATGTGTGAGCCATCGACTGTAAAGCATCCAGAGGGTGCGACGAACTGTTTTCCACATCGAGTTACAGGGCTTGTAATAACCACGCCGATGCAGCCGCGATGAGCAGCACCTTCACCACACCAAAATTTAGTCGCAGAAGTAACACGGCACATACCGCACTGACGAGCATCACGCGCCAATCGAACGACGACAAAGAAGGCATCCAGAGTGCCAGTGGCCCAAGCGAAACCTGCTCGACTTGCGCGAACAGAACATGCAAGCCAAACCACACAGATAAGTGCAAAATAACACCGACAACTGAGGCTGTGATTGCTTGCAGTGCCCCGCGCAGTCGCGGCTGTGTCGATATCCACTCTATGTAGGGAGCACCGACAAATATCCAGATAAAGCACGGCACAAAGGTGACCCATAGGGTGATCAAACCACCCCATAAACCCAGTACCAGCCCACCCTCGCGAAAAGCCGCCAGGAAACCTACAAACTGCGTGACTAGAATCAATGGCCCGGGGGTGGTTTCGGCCAAGCCCAGACCATCGAGCATCTCTCCCGCACTGAGCCAACCGTGCAATTCAACGACGTCCTGCGCCATATAGGCAAGCACGGCATAGGCACCGCCAAACGTCACCACCGCGAGCTTGGAGAAAAACGCGGCGAGTTCGGTCAAAATTCCAGCACCGACCCAGTGGTCGAGCAATAACAACGGGGCAAACCAGCAGAACAAACCCAGTGCTAGAACCCGCAAACTCTGTCGGGCCTTAACCGCAATAGCAACTGGCTCATGCACTGCTGGCCCACTGAAAAAGAGCGCCCCCAGCACAGCGGCTAGCAAGACAATCAGCGGATAAGGCAGAGAGAAAAAGAACAGGCCAACAAAGGCCACACCCGCCAGGGCCCAATGGGCTTTCTCAAGCAAGGCTTTTTTGGAGATACGCAGCAACGCCTCCACAACGATAATCAATACAGCAGCTTTGACTCCTAAAAACACAGTTTGTAGTAAAGCCACATCACCTATATAGGCGTAGATAGAAGCTAGTATAAAAATAACAATCGCCCCCGGCAGGACAAACAGCAAACCGGCAAGCAAACCACCAGCAAACCCTCTCAAACGCCAGCCCGCGTAGGTAGCCAGCTGCATCGCCTCCGGCCCAGGAAGCAACATACAGAAGCTCAAGGCATGGAGAAATTGCGGTTCCTTCAGCCACTTTTTTTGCTCGACCAGTACTTTGTGCATCAGCGCAATTTGCGCGGCCGGTCCGCCAAAAGATGCCAATCCAATATGTAAAAAAACACCAAAGAGTTCACCCATACTGACGAGCAATTGCGCCTCCTGAGCTTTGTTTTCAATAGCAGTCATTGGTGCAACACTCTACTTAGGATGAGGCCACGCGTGGCGTTCGTCGGTGGCGTCTCTGGCCCATCGATACAGGGCATCGTAGACTGTAAATCCAGCTTCCAGCTGTGTCAGATCGTCCTTATGCAAACGCGACAAGCCCAGAGAAACCGCCAGCAGCCCTGCCGCCTCCGGGACGAGCTCGGGGCGGTCCGTGTCGGCGGCGCGCACAATCAAAGACAAATGTGACAACGCGTCAACCTGCAACTCCAGACCCTGGAGAAACGCGTCGAAGCTGCAATACTCGCCACGGTGCCCCCAGAAAGCTCCCTCGACATCAAAGGCGATGGCGTCAAAGCGCTCGGCTACCGCCTGTACCTGAGAGCCACTCACAAACAGAAATTGAGCGCGCGGATCAACAAAGCGTCGAATCAACCACGGGCAAGCGACTCGGTCAACCTTGGGTCGCTGCCGACTGACCCAGCAAGTGGACTCGCCGCGAGCGAGCGCTGGCAGCACCTCGGTGTTGAGGCTAGCTAGCTTTGCCTCTTGCCAACCCACCATGCCGCCGCGCAGTGTCTCGGCGCGCAAGCCGCGACAACGCAATTGCGCCGCGACCCCTTGACTGAGTTTCAGCCCTTTGTGGCAGATAACCACCACCGACTGGCCAGGCGCAAAGCTCGACTCTTGAGCAGCTATCGAGTGATACAGGCGCTGGGCACCGGGTATGAGAAAGGGACAGGCGTTGAAGTCTTCATCGGTGCGCACATCGATGATGCGAGGGCAATCGGGGGTACCGATCAGGCGCGCAAGCTGTTGAGCAGAGATTTCTGTGAGTGAGGCCATAGCAGCATCCAAAGCGAGAGGGAACGAAAGTGGATGCGGGTTTTGGCTGGCGCCTCACGAGGCAACCGCGTGCCCCTTGGTATCAATTTTATCCCATCCATATCATTTGATGTCAAGTGGCATTGGCGCTTAGGCCCAACTGTTGGATCCTCCAAGCCAGGCAAATTAGCCGATAAATTGAACAGTGCGCCAGCTTTCATCTGCGTGCTGACAACAAAATAGACAAGGCACCAGCGCAGCCCCTTCATTGGAATCAATCTCGCATCAGGCAAAACAGCTCGGGCGAACGCCCCCCAGTAATTTAATTGTGAGCTAACAAGCAGGAGGCGCATTGAGTCGAAGCTCATAGCCCACCCACACAGAACTAACCACTTCTCGTTAGCTCATTCAGATTATTTAAAAACCGACGCAGCCACTTGAACCACAACAATATGCCCAACCTGATAACGCTCACGAAGTTGCTATGCAAAACAGCCTTGCTGCTACTTGCGTTTGCAGGCTGTAGCTTTGGCGCGGAGCACGGCTCTGCAGTACAAGGCGTACTCGACATGAGCCGATATGCCGATGATCAGGGTGTGACCGCTTTGAGCGGCGAATGGCTAGTTAACTGGGATCAACTATTAAGCCCTGCAGACTCTCGCGATACAGACCAACTGTTTGTGATCCCCAACAATTGGAACACCGATCAAGCATTGTCAAAAGCCAGGCCTGGTCAAGGCTATGCCACCTTTACATTGCGTTTACTCAACATCCCTAAAGACAAATTCTGGGGTTTTAGTATTCCCGAGCAATCGACAGCATTTAAACTGTTTGTAGACGACAAACTGGTGGCTAGCGGCGGCCAAGTGGCCACCCAGAGAGATCACGCCCAAGCCTATCATGGTGTGCAACTTTTTAAGTTGGGCGAGCTGCCCGAGAGCGCCTTGCTCACGCTACAGATGTCAAATTTTCATCACAGCGGCGGCGGCCCTTGGGGCGTTATTTCGCTCGGTCCCTACAACGTGCTCTACAGTGAATATCTGACCTCGCTGTTTAAAAAATCGATCATCTTCGCCCTAGTGCTCATTGCCAGTATATTTCTTTTCATGCAGTGGTTGATCGATCGCCGTGAGGTGACTTCCTTAGTCTTGTTTCTTTTCGCCGTTATCATCTCATTGCGCCTAGGCATATTTGGTGTTCAGCCCCTGTATCAAATAATTGAACCACTTTCCTGGGGTCTGCACATTCGCGTTCTCTACCTGAGCAAGCTACTGGCCCCGCCCCTGCTCGTCTGTTGGTTTGCACGGGTTTACCCCAAGGACTTCAATCCGACGATCATAAAATTCATTATCGCTGTTTTCTCGATGGCCAGTGTGTTCGTACTGATCACCGACCCATTGGTATTCACCCGGCAGCTCGACTTATTTTTGCTCTTGATCGCCGCGTCCATTGGCTATGGTCTTACAGGTATTGCTCGGTTGGTGTGGAACCGACGACCGGGTGGCGCGAGCATCGCTTTGGGCACGCTGGCGCTAGTCGCCTGTACTTTGCACGACATACTCGCCATTCTTCAGTTTATCGACACCGACGCCTTCTACTTCGCTCCCGGCATGCTGGCATTTTTACTCAGCCTGATGGTCAACCTGGTCTATCTTCGGGCCAACGAAAAAAACAAGGTAGAGACCCTCAGCCGAGAGCTTCAACTGACTAATCGATCACTTGAAAGCAATGTCATGCAACGCACCCGAGAGCTCGCTGAAAAGGCCAAAGCACTCGAAGAAGCCAACGAGAAGCTGCAGGTGCTGGCCAACATCGACGGCTTGACCCAAGTGCTCAACCGCCGTGCGTTTATCGAGCAATGCGAGCTGTTCTCCCGTACCGAGCCCCGGGTGGCGATAATTCTTATCGACGTCGATCACTTTAAACAGGTCAACGACACCTACGGCCACGCGGTGGGCGATGAAGTCTTGGTGCGTCTGGGCCAGTTGTTGGGCAATATCACACGCCCGATCGATCGCGTTGGGCGCTTTGGTGGCGAAGAGTTTGTGGTACTGCTGCAAGACTTCGGCACGCAATCAGTGCAGCGTTACTGCGAGCGTTTGCTAGCAAAGGTGCGCGAGCTGGACTTCAGCGATTGCTCGACGCTAAGCGGTATCACCATCAGCGCAGGCACCGTAACGGGCGTGCTGAAAAAAGGCCAGTTAGACCAGTTTTTACAAACAGCAGACGCGGCGATGTATCAAGTAAAAGCCAACGGACGCAACAATTTTGCGCTGGGGAAGCTCTGATTAACTCTGGCCCTCACTGGGCGATAAATCAATCCACGCGGGCCCTTATAGCCAACCGCTAAAGCCTCACCAGCACAATCCCTTAACCAACCGCACCGACCAAATTTAACAAGCTCATACCGCAACACTAGCTTGGAAATTTCATCGTA
>JBMYWE010000109.1:0-7543 GCA_049607125.1 Granulosicoccaceae bacterium
TGATATACAACTTTGGCCGCACCGAAGTCAGCAACTTTCTCACCGCAAGTGCCCGCCACTGGATCGACCGCTACCACGTCGACGGCCTGCGAGTGGACGCAGTTGCTAGCATGCTCTACCTAGACTACTCGCGCAAAGACGGCGAGTGGGTGCCCAACGAACACGGCGGCAACCAAAACCTAGAAGCTATCGCCCTGCTGCAAAAAACTAACACCGAGCTCTACGGCGATTTCCCTGACATCATGACCGTAGCGGAAGAGTCGACCGCTTGGCCAGGTGTATCCAAACCGGTTGATGCCGGCGGCTTGGGATTTGGATATAAGTGGAATATGGGCTGGATGAACGACACCTTGCGCTACATGGGTCGCGACCCCATCCATCGCAAACATCACCACAACGAGCTGACTTTTGGCCTAGTCTACGCCTTCGACGAAAACTTCATCTTGCCACTCAGTCACGATGAAGTCGTACACGGCAAGGGCTCTATGATCGGCAAAATGCCCGGCGACGATTGGCAGAAGTTCGCCAATCTACGCGCCTACTATGGGTTTATGTGGGCCCATCCAGGCAAAAAGCTGTTATTTCAGGGCTGCGAATTTGCCCAGCGCGCCGAGTGGAATCACGACCAAAGCCTCGATTGGCACCTGCTTGAAGAGCAACACCACGCGGGAGTACAAAGCCTAGTACGTGATCTCAATCACCTCTATCGCGAGATACCCGCTCTGCACCAGCTAGACTGCCAAGCCAATGGCTTTCGCTGGCTCGACCACGGCAATGCCGAGGAGTCGGTATTGGCCTTCGAACGAACAGACGAAACTGGCGAAGCGGTGATCGTGATCTGCAACTTCACCCCAACCCCCCGATATGGCATGCGTTTTGGAGTGTGCAAAGCAGGCTTTTGGAACGAACGGCTCAACACGAACGCCGAATGCTACGGTGGTAGTGGCATGGGAAATGCGGGAGGCGTCGCCAGTTTTAGTATCCCCTGGCAAAATCACGCGCAGTCTATCGAAATCACCGTTCCCCCACTAGCGACAATTATTCTGCAACCCAAGGATTAACACGAGCACTATGCCGCTGCGACAAGAACCGGGCTTGCCCTACCCCCTGGGGGCCACCTGGGATGGCAAGGGTGTCAATTTTGCACTTTTTTCGGCCCATGCGGAAAAAGTGGAATTATGTATTTTCGACGCCAACGGCAGACGCGAAATTGCGCGCGTGGTGCTACGTGACAATACCCATCAGATTTGGCATGCCTATCTGCCTGATCTTCGCCCGGGGGTGCTCTACGGCTACCGTGTCTACGGTCCCTATGAACCGGAGCGCGGCCACCGCTTTAATCACAACAAACTGTTGATAGACCCCTACGCCAAGCAACTCATGGGCGCTCTAAAGTGGTCAAACACGCACTTGGGGTATCGTGCCGACAGCCCCCACGTCGACCTCAGCTTTGACCGCCGTGACTCAGCTGCCAACACACCTCGCGGGGTTGTAGTAGACACTTCGCACAACTGGGGCAGCGATGCACCACCCAATGTGCCTTGGGACCGCAGCTGTATTTACGAAACCCACGTACGCGGTGCAACCATGCGCCACCCAGGCATCGACAAACCCATGCGCGGCAGTTTTGCCGCCCTTGGCCACCAAGACGTCATCGCCCATATTAAATCGCTGGGTGTCACCGCGGTGGAGCTGCTGCCGGTACACGCTTTCGTCGACGATCGTTTTTTGGTTCAAAAAGAACGACGAAACTACTGGGGCTACAGCACACTGAACTTCTTCTCGCCCGAGTCTCGCTACCTCGCCAGCAATGACTTGCTTGAGTTTAAACAGATGATCGCCCGCTATCACGAAGCTGGGCTCGAGGTCATACTCGATGTCGTCTACAACCACACCTGTGAAGGCAGTGAACTCGGCCCGACTTTGAGTTTCCGAGGCATAGACAACGCTAGCTATTACAGGCTCATGCCCGACAATCCACGCTACTACATCAACGACACTGGCTGCGGCAACACGGTCAATATTGCTCATCCGCGTGTCCTACAGATGGTACTCGACAGTTTGCGCTACTGGGTTGAGGTGATGCACGTAGATGGCTTTCGCTTTGACTTGGCACCTATTCTCGGCCGAGAGGTCAGCGGCTTTGACCCACACGGTGGTTTTTTTGACGCGGTGTTGCAAGACCCGGTATTGAACAAAGTAAAAATGATCGCCGAGCCGTGGGACATCGGCCCCGGTGGCTACCAGCTAGGTGCCTTTCCCGGAGGCTGGGCTGAGTGGAACGACCGCTTTCGCGATTGCGCGCGAAAATTCTGGGCGGGCGACCCCAACGTATTGCCCGAAATGGCCGGTCGGCTACTTGGTTCGAGCGATAACTTTGACCACAGTGGGCGAAAGCCTTGGGCCAGTGTCAATTTTATCACCGCCCACGACGGTTTCACCCTGGCCGACCTAGTCAGTTATAACGAAAAACACAACCTCGCCAACGGCGAAGAAAACAACGACGGACACAGCAGTAATCACAGCAACAACCACGGCCACGAAGGCCCTTGCGATGATCCGGAGATCAATGCCCTGCGTGCACGCCAGCGCCGCAACCTGATGCTGACGCAACTGATAGCGCAGGGCACGCCCATGTTGCTGTCAGGGGATGAGTTCAGCCACAGCCAGAACGGCAATAACAACGCCTACTGCCAAGACAACGAAACAACTTGGCTCGACTGGGAAAACGGCGATCAGACCCAGCTGAATTTTGTGCGCCGAGCAGTGGCTCTGCGCCACGCACACCCCACTCTGCGCCAGAACCGATTTCTACACGGAGCTGTGCACTGCGAGGCCACCGAGCAGCCTGATGTGCAGTGGTTTAATCACGATGGCTCGCCTATGCAAGATGAAAATTGGCAACACGAGAAACGTTTTATTGGTCTGCAGCTCGCGGGCAGTATGCTCGACGCCGATACTCTTTACATTGCTATCAACGGCCACAGCGAGGAGAAGACACTGTGTTTACCGTCGTTGCCCGGCAGCTGGCGCTGCGAGTTACACACCGCCGAACCCTGGCTTGACCACCCCCAAGGCTTTAGCGACAGCGAACAAGCGCTGACCATGACCCGCATGAGCATCGCTGTGTTTAGCTTGACCCCCGCTGAGAACACCCCATGAATGCACTGCAACGCTTGGCCCAAAGCGCTGGCCTAGAAACCGCCTATTACGATATTTTTGGCAATTATCATGAGGTCAGCACCAGCGTGCAAACGCGTGTGCTCAGCCGCATGGGCTTCGCCGTAGGCAACGAAGAAGAACTAGAGCACTCCGCGTTTAAGCAGGAAAACCACGCCTGGCTATCACTACTTGAGCCTGTCACTGTGCTCAGCGAAGAGCAGGCATTATGCATTGAAGTCAACGCTGTCGATGATGGCGAGTCACTGTTGGGCTGGCGGTTGGAAGAAGAGACAGGCTTGCAACACAGCGGCGAGCTACCCTTGGCACGCCTTGAGTGCGTTGCCGAACGCGAGATTGATGGGCAAAGAGTCCAACGCTTTCAACTGCCGCTACCCAAATATCTGCCGCTAGGCTACCACCAACTTCAGGTGGCTCTCAGTGGCGACTGCTCTCAACGCGCCAGCAGCACGATCATTCTCACCCCCGCCCGATGTTATTCGGTAGAAAATGCCTGCCAAAACAGACGACCCTGGGGCGTTGCAGCACAGCTCTACTCACTGCGCGACGCACACAACTGGGGTATGGGCGATTACAGTGATATCCCCCATCTAGCACGAGCCGCCGCCCAGCACGGCGCAAGCTTGCTCGGACTCAACCCACTGCACGCTGCCTTTACCGGGCACGGACACCATATCAGTCCTTACTCACCCACCAGTCGCAGCTTTTTGCATGTGGGCTATGTAGACGTGGCCGCTATCCCCGAGTTGTCCGAGTGCGATGAGGCGCGGCAGCTGCTCAATTCCGAGCAATTCCAAGTGCAATTAGCTCAACAGCGCGAGATGGAAACGGTCGACTACGCTGGAGTCTGGGCTTGTAAATTACCCATACTCCAGCTGCTTCATAAACACTTCGCCAAACACCATCGCGACGCCGACACCGAGCGCGGCGCCGACTACCGCCAGTTCTGCGCAAGGGGCGGTGAAGCCCTGCGCCGCCAAGCCGTGTTTGATGCCCTGTTTACTCATTTCCTACAGCGAGATAGCAACTGCTTTGGCTGGACCAGCTGGCCGCTCGAGTACCAGCGCGCCGACAGCGATGCGGTTGCACGCTTTGCTGAGAGCCACTACGAACAGCTAGATTTTTGGCGCTACTTGCAGTGGCAGGCGCATCTGCAACTCAAATCGGCCGCCGAGCAAAGCCGCGCAGCGGGCATGGACATAGGCTTGTATTTAGACCTCGCGGTTGGCAGCGACGGCAGTGGCGCCGATGTGTGGGCCGACAACGATTGCTTCGTGCCCGGTGTATCGGTGGGGGCCCCGCCCGACAAGCTCAGCCCTGCAGGCCAAGTCTGGGGACTCAGCCCGTATAACCCCGTTGCCCTGCGCCAAAACGCCTACAAGCCCTTTATACAGGCGCTGCGCGCCAGCACCCAATACGCCGGTGCCCTGCGCATTGACCACGTGCTGGGCCTTATGCGTCAGTTCTGGGTGCTTGAAGGCGAGCACGCAGACCAGGGCGTCTACGTACACCAGCCCATGGATGAACTGCTAAAAATTATCGCACTGGAGTCGCATCGCGCCCAGTGCATCATCATCGGCGAAGCGCTGGGCACAGTACCTGAGGGCATGGTAGACAAGCTCGCTGCCGTAGGCATGTTGTCTTATAAAGTACTGTATTTTGAACGCTGGCCGGACGGCCTGTTCAAACGCAGCGACACCTACCCCACCGATGCATTGGTTACCGTTTCCACGCACGATCTACCGCCACTGGCGGGCTGGTGGCAGGGCAGCGAACTCCGGGAAATGTCGCGTTTGGGTCACTTTAAAGATTCAGCGGCAGAGCAACACGAGTGGGACCAGCGCGCCTTTGATCGACAGCGATTGCTAGACGCTCTAGAGGACGCCGGTGCGCTGCCAGCCATGCACGGCATCGACCCCAACAGCGGCGAATTGGACCAGCGTATCATCGTCGCTGTGCAGCAGTTTCTGGCCAGCACCCCTTGCTCACTGTTGGCAGTACCGGTGGAAGACTTGCTCGGCCTAGACAAACAAGTCAACTTGCCGGGCACGGTGCACGAGCACCCCAACTGGCAGCAGCGGCTGCCCTGCGCCAGCGCTGAGCTGCTTGACGGCGCGCTGAGCCAGCGATTGCTGCAGACAATTCGACGTTGCCGCTAAATCTAATGTCTTGCCCCAGCACGTGGCGGCCATGCAATAATGAAGAACAGACCTTGGGTTGACGAGGGAAAAACATGACCAGCGAGACGCAACAACGACACATCAGCAAACTGACCAAAGACACTGTAGCACTCATTTTGGCCGGAGGGCGCGGTTCTAGACTGCACGAGCTGACCGAGTGGCGCGCCAAGCCCGCGGTATTTTTTGGCGGCAAATTCCGCATCATCGATTTCCCTCTCTCCAACTGCATCAACTCGGGAATCCGCCGTATCGGTGTCCTGACCCAATACAAGGCACACTCCCTTATCCGCCATCTGCATCGTGGCTGGGGCGGCTTTCGGCACGAACTGGACGAATACGTGGAAGTGCTGCCCGCCTCTCAACGCACCGGCGAAGGATGGTATGCCGGTACAGCAGATGCGATCTATCAGAACATCGACATCCTGCGCAACCAGGGCTCTAAATACGTTCTGGTGCTGTCGGGCGACCATATCTACAAAATGGATTACGGCCTGATGATCGCCGAACACGAGCGCACTGACGCCGATATGACGGTTGCCTGTATCGAAGTCCCGCTAGCCGATGCAAGCGGTTTTGGGGTAATGAATGTCGACGAGGGAAATCGCGTGGTGGGATTTGATGAAAAACCAGATCAACCTCAGCCTGTTCCCGGCAACCCCAAGCGGGCACTCGCCTCGATGGGTAACTACATTTTTAAAACCGAGTTTTTATATCAATTGCTGTGTGACGACGCCGACGATAAAAGCTCGAGCCACGATTTTGGCCACGATATCATCCCCAAACTGATCGATCAGCACACCGTGCAGGCCTACCGCTTTCGCGACATTAACACCGGTGGCGATGCCTACTGGCAAGACGTGGGCACGTTGGATGCCTTTTGGCGCGCCAATCTGGAGATGGCCGATGTTACCCCGCAGCTCGACTTGTACGACGACAGCTGGCCACTGCTTACCTATCAAGCACAACTGCCACCCGCCAAATTTGTGTTTGAGGAAGACGGCCGCACCGGTGCAGCCTACGACTCGCTAGTGTCAGGCGGCTGTGTGGTATCCGGCGCCACAGTGCGCGGCTCGGTATTATTTTCGCATGTCCACGTACACACGGGCGCTCTGGTTGAACACTCGGTCATCCTTCCCGACGTTGATATCGGACGTGGTTGCACCATTCGCAAGGCCATTATCGATCGGGGCTGCCAATTACCTGAAAATACCGAGATCGGCGTCAACGCCGAAGACGACCAAAATCGTGGTTTTCGAATCACTGAGGGTGGCGTCACCTTAGTCACCGCCGAAATGTTGGGGCAGTATATTCACCTACACCGCGAGAAGAAAAACCCGTGATCACGCAGTCCACCACCCCCTTTCAAGACCAAAAGCCTGGCACCAGTGGGCTGCGCAAGAAAGTCAAAGTATTTCAACAGGCCAACTACCTCGAGAATTTCGTGCAATCGATTTTCAATGCCGTCGATGGGCTCGAAGGTAAAACACTGGTATTGGGCGGCGACGGGCGATATTACAACCGCGAAGCCGTGCAAATTATTCTACGCATGGCGGCCGCTCACGGCATCGCCCGTGTTTTGGTGGGGGTGGACGGGATTCTCTCCACCCCAGCCGCTTCGTGCGTCATTCGACAACATGGCGCCGCTGGCGGCATTATTTTATCGGCTAGCCACAATCCGGGAGGCCCCGACGAAGACTTCGGCATTAAATTTAACGGCAGCAACGGCGGACCGGCCAATCCCGCCATCACCGACGCCATCTACGACTGGACGCTCAAAATAAAACAATATCACAGCAGTGATAGCGCTGACATCGACCTGTCAACCATGGGTTCTTACCGTGTGGGGGACATGCAGGTTGAGGTTATCGACCCGGTCGATGACTACGCCGAATTGATGCAACAGCAATTCGATTTCGCCCTTATCCGCCAGAAAATTGCCAGTGGCGAGCTCACGCTATGCTTTGACGCCATGAGTGCCGTTACCGGCCCCTACGCCAAACGCATCCTGATCGAGTTACTGGGTGCATCACCCGAGTCAGTGATTCGCGCCGAACCGCTGCCAGATTTTGGCGGTGGCCACCCCGATCCAAATTTAGTGCATGCCCATGAATTAGTGGCGCTACTGCATGGTGATGACCCACTCGACTTTGGTGCGGCCTCAGACGGTGATGGCGATCGAAATA
>JBMYWE010000110.1:0-7507 GCA_049607125.1 Granulosicoccaceae bacterium
AGCCGCAGCAAAAAACCCTAGAAATACTGGGTTCACCCAAACTCACTTTACGATTGAGCAGCGACCAAGCCCGTGCGCAAATTATCGCCCGCCTGTGCGACCTACGCCCCGACGGCAGCGTCATGCTGATAAGCCTTGGTCTACTCAATTTGCGCCATAGAAACAGCTTTGAATTCCCCGAAGACTTGTCACCCCATGAGGTTGTCGAAATTGAACTAGAGCTTGACCATTGCGCCTACACACTCCCTGCCGGGCACCGCTTGAGCTTGGCGCTCTCATCGAGCTACTGGCCCTACGCATGGCCCGAGGCGACAGCCGCCACCTTGACAACACACGCGGGCTGCCTGAGCCTGCCAGTACGCAACTCTGGCAAAGAAGAAGGCTGGGAGTTCGAGCCAGCTTACCTGCCTGAAGGTAGAATGAGTCACGCGCTCAGTCCAGTGGTCGAAAGCAAGCACTGGCGACATGACGGCGACACTCGTACACTGGAGATCATGGGCGACGACGGCAAACACGAAGACTTGCAAAGTGGCATCATCACCAGCAGCAAGTTGGTAGAGCGATGGTCAATAAATGCACACAATCCCGCCAGCGCCCAAGCATCTATTGTTTGGCAACGCAGCTTTGGGCGTGGTGACTGGGAGGTGCGGACCACTCTCGACACGCAGATGTGGGCCGACACAAAAAACTTTTATGTCAAACAGACATTACAAGCTTGGGACAACAACGAACTGGTTTTCGAAAAAACATGGAGCGATAGCCCAGCTCGGTAGAGGCATTGCCTAGAAGAGCGCAACTAATCGCAACACCAACACATTACGAGGCCCGAATGAGCGACGTCAGATTGAACTTCACCCCAGAAGAATACGCCCTGCGCTTGGCCAAGGTGCGCACGGCCATGGCCGAGCAAGGCATTGACACCCTAGTCGTGCACGACCCGTCCAACATGGCCTGGTTGACGGGCTACGACGGTTGGTCGTTTTATACGCCGCAAGCGGTGGTGGTTGGCGCCAGCGGGGAACCTCTCTGGTATGGTCGCGCCATGGACGCGAACGGCGCGCGCCGCACGGTCTACCTACAACCGGAGAACATTCTCAGCTACCCCGACCACTACGTCATGAACCCACCGCACCATGCCATGGAACATCTGGCCACCATCACCTTGGCAGAACGCAACTGGCACACCGGTAGCGTAGGCGTGGAGATGGACAACTACTACTTTAGCGCCACGGCATATCTGGCACTGCAAGACAACTTGCCGCAGGCCCGTATTATCGACGCCACCGGTCTTGTCAATTGGTGCCGAGCGGTGAAATCTGAACAAGAGATCAATTACATGCGGGTGGCGGCGCGCATCGCTGAGAACATGCACCGCGCGGCCTTTGACATGATCGAACCCGGCTTACCCAAAAACCAGCTCGTGGCCGAGTTATAAAAATTGCTATGCAAGGGCACGAGGGCGCTTTCGGCGACTACCCTGCTATTGTACCGATGCTGCCCTCCGGTGCCGATGCCTCAGCTCCGCACCTCACTTGGGACGAACGGCCTTTTAAAGCAAACGAGGGCACCTTCCTCGAGCTAGCCGGTTGCCACAAGCGATACCACTGCCCACTCTCCCGAAGTATTTATCTGGGCGAGCCAAGCGATGACTTTCGCCGCGCCGAGCAAGCGCTAATCGCGGGCTTGGAGGCCGGCTTGGCCGTGGCAAAGCCCGGCAACCGTTGCTGCGACCTGGCCAACGCACTCAACCAAAGCTTGGCAGATCACGGCTTCGACCGGGGCGGCGCGCGCTGTGGTTACCCCATCGGCCTTAGTTACCCACCGGATTGGGGCGAGCGCACCATGAGCCTGCGCGACTCCGACCAAACCCTTCTAGAGCCTGGCATGAGCTTTCATTTTATGCCCGGTTTGTGGATGGATGACTGGGGCATTGAGACCACCGAGAGCATCCTCATCACCGACAGTGGCGCCGAGACCTTGTGCGACTACCCCCGTCAGCTTTTTGTGAAAAAATGATATGAGCAACCTACCCGATACCACCATTAGTGCCTCGGTAGACTTTGAAACCGACGGCGTGCAGCACGGATTTCTAAAGCTCCCCTACTCCCACGACAACTCGGCGTGGGGTTGTATTATGATTCCAATAACAGTTGTCAAAAATGGAGAGGGCCCCACTGCCTTGCTGACAGGGGGCAACCACGGCGACGAGTACGAGGGCATCACCGCACTGCTCAAACTCGCCAACAAGCTCGAGCCACAAGACATTCAGGGACGAGTGATCATCGTCCCGATGATGAACACCCCCGCCGTACAAGCCGGCAGCCGCACATCTCCCATAGACAAAGGCAATATGAACAGAGCCTTCCCGGGAAACCCGGCTGGCACGCAAACAGAGCGCATTGCCGACTATTTCTCCCGAGTACTGATTCCACTGTGCGACTACGCGCTGGACATCCACTCGGGCGGCAAAACCCTGGACATTTTGCCCTTTGCCGCGGCCCACCGATTGCCCGACGCCGAACAAGAAGCTCGGTGTATCGAAGGAGCCCACTGTTTTGGCGCACCCTATACAGTGGTCATGCTGGAGATGGATGCATCGGCGCTCTACGACACAGCAGTGGAAGCGCAAGGCAAAGTATTTGTCACCACCGAGATCGGCGGCGGCGGCACCAGCACCCCGCAGAGCCTCGCCATTGCCGAGCGCGGCATCGCCAATTTTTTGCAGTGGGCTAAAATCACCCAGCCTATAGCAGCACTGCCCGAGCCTGAGACCCGACGCTTGGAGATGCCAGATAACAGCTACTTACAGAGCGAACACAGTGGAATCCTAGAGCTCTGCTTTGCGCTTGGAGACAAGGTAAATGCTGGCGATTTACTCGCTCGCGTCTACAGTGCAGAACGCACTGGCGAAGAACCTAAAGTCTATCGCGCTCAACGCGATGGCATCTTGCTTGCCCGTCGCCACCTCGGCCTCGTAAGCGTAGGCGACACGATCGCCGTGCTCGCCGTTGCCGTAGAATAAAGCGCAAAAAACAACGGTACAGAAACAATGTAAACCAGCCCTTTCGTCTGCAAACGGAACTACGCCATGAAACTCGACAGCAGCGCACCATTGATTGACGCCATCAACTACGCAAGCACGGTGGAATTTATCTGGGGCGACCAGCGAAGAGAACACTTCCACGCCATCTGGTTGCGAGATCACTGTCAATGCACCACGTGTCGCAACCCCAACAACGGCCAAAGGCTTTTTGATATCACCCAGATTCCGGAAAACGTACAGATTGAAGAGGCTTTCGTCGACGCGAATGGCCACGCGCAATTGCGGTTTTCGGACAATGCACATCAGAGCACTTTTAACCATGAGCAACTGCGAAGCTATCTAGAACAGGTAGCAGATCAATCGCACGATCGTTGTGAGCAACACAAAACTTTGTGGGACTCCCAGAACATTGAGCAGTTTGAAACCCGCTTTGACTGGGAAAAATACAACACCGACCAAACCACCAAACGCCAAGCACTCGATTGTTTCAGTCAGCTCGGCTACTTTGTGCTCTTCGGAACACCCGCAAAAGACCGGCAGGTTTTGGGTATTATCGAAAGCTTTGGCTTTGTTCGCGAGACTAACTACGGCAAATTGTTCGATGTCAAAGCCGTGGTAAACCCCAACAACCTAGCATTCACCAACATTGGATTGGGCGCGCACGCGGACAACCCCTATCGTGATCCGGTGCCCTCAATCCAGGCGCTACACTGCATTGAAAACTCAGTCGATGGGGGTGAATCTTTGCTCCTTGACGGCTACAAAGCGGCAGACACCCTGCGCCGTGAAAACCCCGAGCACTTCGACACCCTGACGCAGACCCCTTTGTACTTTCGTTTCAGCGACCACAGCGCTGATTTGCAAGCACGCGTGCCGCTGATATCCATCGACGAACACGGCCGCGTTACCTGCGTCCGCTACAACAACCGCTCTATTGACACCCTGACGTTAGCCCAAGATCACATACCGGCTTTTTACGCTGCCTATCGACACTTCGCCGAAATTCTCGCGCGCCCGGAGTTGAGTACACAGTTTAAATTAGCAGCCGGTGATTGCGTGGTGTTTGACAACACCCGCGTGATGCACGCTCGCACGGCGTTTTCAACAGGCGGGCAGCGTCACTTGCAAGGCGCCTACAGTGATTTGGACGGCCTCTATAGCACCCTGGCTATTCTCAATCGAGAGCGAACAACATGAGCGGTACAAAACACGATCAGACCAACGACGTCGTCGCCTACTTGGCCGAGATGTTTGACACACTAGGAGACCAAGAGTATCTAGGCGAGCAGGTATCGATGGCCACTCACATGCTGCAAGCAGCCCATTTTGCCAAACGACAAAATGCCAGCGACGCCGAAGTCGCAGCCGCCCTGCTGCACGATGTCGGACACTTTGCCAACGATATCGAGGCCAGCGTGTCGGCACACGGAGTAGATGCCTTACACGAGCACGCGGGTGCGGAATTCCTCGCGCGTTTCTTCCCACCGGAAGTGGTTGAGCCCGTGCGCCAGCACGTCGCCACTAAACGCTACTTGTGCGCGGTGGACGCAAGCTACTTTGATCGCCTCTCTCCCGCCTCGGTTCATACACTCGAGCTTCAGGGCGGGCCCATGAGCGCTGAAGAGGTAGCGCAGTTCGAGAAAAACCCTCATTTGCAAAGCTGTATCAGCGTGCGAAAGTGGGATGAAGCGGGGAAGGATCCGGCCTTGGAAACAGCCAATTTTTGTGACTACATTCCCCTGCTCAAGCGTCTGCTGCTGTAAAATGCCAGCAGGTGCTTTAGCAGCTCAAAACACGGCTTTAGTCAAGCCAGTTCCCTGTGACGCAGTTCACAAATCAAACAAATTCTCTCGGTCTTTAAATCGCCTTATTTGTCTGTTGAGACGTGGCAATCATACAAAAAAATGTGACTACCAACCCAAAACACACAATTGAAAAAAATTCACGAAAACCTTTCGGTTAGCACAATATAACCAAAATTCTGAGCGCTGGTGCGCATTTCAGAGGTCAGAGCTCAGCTAATCAATGGCGCACCTGCAGGGTTTTGCACAAATCGGTTGCTGAACATATGAGCGGAGGCCACATCGGTCTATTTTCACCCTCCAACCACAACAAATGGTTAGTTGACACTTCAAGTCGCTCGCCCTATTTTCGCCCTACTTTCTCACCAGAATTCGGTGCGCAAAATGCAGATAATCAACAAGCTAGAATCAGATGTCAGAGGCTATGTCAGAAACTTTCCGACGGTATTCTCACGGGCACAGGGCTCTCATTTGATCGACGCCGAAGGCAACAGCTATATCGATTTTTTTGCCGGTGCCGGCACACTCAACTACGGGCACAACAACCCACGCGTTAAAGAGGCTTTGCTGCGCTATATCAGCGAAGACGGCTTGATGCACGGATTGGATCTAGCCACCGAGGCCAAAGTCAGCTTTCTAGAGCGATTTGAGCAAAACATACTCAAACCCCGCGGGCTGGACTACAAATTTCAGTTCACTGGGCCTACTGGCGCCAACGCCGTAGAGGCTGCCATCAAACTGGCACGCAAAGTTAAAAAGCGCTCTAACATCGTCGCCTTTACCAACGGCTATCATGGCCACAGCCTGGGTGCACTGGCGCTGACGGGCAACCGCCACTACCACGACGAGAGCTACGGCTCCAACAGCAACGTTACGCACCTGCCCTTTGACGGTTACATGGGTGAAGGTGTCAACACTATCGACTACTTTCGCAAACTGCTCGAAGACAACAGCAGCGGTCTGACTTTGCCCGCCGCCGTGATTTTGGAAACCATCCAAGCCGAGGGCGGCATCAACGTCGCCAGTGTTCAGTGGTTGCAAGGCTTGGCCGAGCTTTGTCATGAGCACGATATTCTGCTGATTGTCGATGATATTCAGGTGGGCAACGGCCGAAGCGGTCGCTTCTTCAGCTTTGAAGAGGCGGGCATCGTCCCGGACATGGTGTGTTTGTCCAAATCGCTGGGCGGCGGTCAACCATTTTCTCTGGTGTTGTTTAAACGCGAGCTAGACGCTTGGCTACCCGGCCAACACACGGGCACCTTCAGGGGCAACCAATTGGCCTTTGTCGCAGCTACCGCCCTGCTAGATCTCTGGGAAGATCAATGCTTTGAATCGCAGGTTCAAACGATAGGCCAACACGTTCAACAGAGTCTGCAAGCACTGGTGGACGCCAACAGCGGCCTCTCCCTGCGCGGCCGAGGCATGATCTGGGGCATAGACTTTGGCGACGGCGAGATTGCAGCAGCTATCAGCGCTGAGTGTTTTAGGCGACAATTGATCATAGAGTCAGCCGGATCAGAAGGAGAAGTGCTGAAATTCCTGATGCCCTTGACCATCAGCCAAGCCGAGTTTGACCAGGGCTTTGGTATTTTTAAACAAGCCTACAAGACAGTATGTGAAGACGCGGACATCTGGGATCACAGCCAAAAATCTGCCTAGTACAACTACTGGGAAATACGCTCGGCTCCTGCCAGCCCACATGCATGTGTTTTTAAAACAGCCGCTCAGGCTGTTTTAGTTTGTTAGACAATAGAAAACCAAATATGCCAACTGAATCTCTCAAGCCGCAGAACATCGACACCAGCGTAGAACACAGCGTCATTGACGCCTTTCACCGCTGCGTAAACGCCGCTCCTGCCGCCTGCGCAACCGTGCACGAAAGTGTCGAACTAAGCTATAGCGAGCTGCGTGACTACGCGGGCCGAATTGCCGAACAACTTGTGCAAATGGGATTGAGCAGAGAGCAAACGGTTGGCCTATGCCTAGATCGATCTCATCACGCTATCGCCGCCATGCTCGGCAGTTGGTTGGCCGACGGCGCCTTTGTGCCGCTGGACCCCGAGTACCCGGACGAGCGCCTGCGCTATATGGTCGAAGACGCCCAGGTACAAATTATTATCAGCAGCGAGAAATATGCGGATCTGTTTACCCACAGCGGCACCGACATCCTACTGCTCGATCAAAATTCCCCGTTTAGCCTTCCCGAAGCCAACCCCGATGCGCTGCATTGCCCAGCCCCCGAGCAATTGGCGTACATTATGTACACCTCCGGCTCGACCGGGATGCCCAAGGGCGTGCCCATCGAACACGGGGCGCTGCTGAACTATTGCAACGCCGACGCCGAGGTCTACGAGCTCAGCGCTACAGACCGGACACTGCAATTCTCGACAATCAACTTCGATATTGCTATCGAAGAGATATTCCCGCCGTTGATAACCGGTGGTGCTGTCGTGATACGACCGCTCGAGCGCATGGAAGCTCAGATAGAGCTTTCGGCTTTGGTGGAGAAATACGCCATATCGGCTATTCACTTGGCAACCGGCTATTGGCACGAGTGGGTCGACCTGATGGTAGCAGCGCAGGTGCAAGCACCTGCGTCTATACGTCTAATGGTTGTCACCGGTGAGAAGGTATCCGCTGCTCACTACCAGCGCTGGCGCGA
>JBMYWE010000111.1:0-7492 GCA_049607125.1 Granulosicoccaceae bacterium
TTTATTTGAATGAGAAGCTCAAATTTAATGGCCTCAAATTTTTTGTGAAAGACAGCTGGTCAGTCAGCGACAAACTCACTGTCTTCCCCGCTCTGGTGTTCCACACCGAAGACTACCTTGACAAACAGTTGGTCGAACCACGGCTATCCATGGAGTACGAACATCGAGATGATCTGGTCTTTAGCGCTGGTACAGGTGTCTACTACGCCATGCCAGACTACGCTGAAATCAACGAGGTATTTGGCAATCCAGAACTAGAATACGTCCGCTCGATACACGCCGTGGTTGGTGCGCAAAAGTTTTTTTCATCCGAGCTAGATATAAAGACAGAGCTCTATGTCAAAGAGAGCGACAATCTAGTCACCGGTGACGACACCCTTCGCTACGCCAACAACGGCGAAGGCACGGCCTTTGGCCTTGATACCATCGTGCATAAAACTCTTAACGATAAAATATCAGGATGGTTCGCGCTGTCTTTATCCAGAGCTGAGCGCAGACACAAGATCACCGGTGATCGCTTTGATTTTGATTACGACCAACCGTTTAACCTCTCCTTGGTGGGTAACTACAAGTTGTCAGAACGTTGGAATGCGAGTGCCAAGCTCTGGGTGCACAGCGGCGCGCCATACACGCCCGTTACAGGCGCCACCGAACGCCCGGATGAACCTGGCACCTACGACCCAATCTACGGCGAAATCAACAGCAAGCGCTTCCCTGTGTATCATCGCCTAGACCTGCGATTTGACCGTACAATACGCTCGGGCAATGGTCGCCACATAAGCACTTACTTAGAAATAGCCAACATCTTGGGCACTAAAAATGTCTCGGACTACGACTACAACGTAGACTACAGCCAGAGAACAGAAATCGAACAATTGCCTCGCTTGATATCGCTGGGCTTCAAAGCAGACTTTTAACATGATGGACTTTATTCGCGACTACCTAGACCTCAGCATCTTTGCCGTGCTTGGACTGATGAGCGTGCTGTCGCTGGCCTACACGGTCGAACGCATGCTGCACTATCGTCGATTGCGCGTTAGCGACTACGACCAACTAGAAAGCCTTAAGCTGGACCTCAACAAGGGCCTGACCACTATCGCCACCATCGCTTCCAATGCCCCCTATGTTGGGCTACTAGGCACCGTATTCGGCATCATGCTGACTTTCTACGACATTGGCCAGAGCGGTCAAATAGATACACAAGCGGTGATGGTTGGCTTGGCATTGGCACTGAAAGCCACAGCTCTGGGCCTAGTAGTCGCTATCCCTTCGATGATTTGTTACAACGCGCTGGGTGCACGCGCAGAAGCGCTGCAGTCCGAATGGAAAATTACCCACCGACGCGAAAGCTGATCCATGAAAAAATTCGACAGTATTAACGTCATCCCTTTTATAGATATCATGCTCGTTTTATTAGCAATCGTGTTGACCACGGCTACCTTTGTCGCCAGCGGCCACTTGGATATCGCCCTACCCAAGGCCGATGGCCAGACACCTTCCGCGAGCTCTCAGCCTCTGGAAATAGCCATCGATCGCGAACACAAGATCTTTTTCAATGGGGAGCTCAGCTCACTGGAAAAGCTAGCGGGGCAAATAGAGCAAAATCTGGAGGCGCCGATCACCTTAGTGATTGACGAGTCTGTGCCTTTCAGCCAGTTTGTCTCGGTGATCGACTTGCTCAAGCATCGCCCGATGGACAAGGTTTCTATCCGAACTCGGAAATCCTCTTGAGCTACCGCACCATCGGTCTAGCAGTATCCCTGCTCGTGCACGCTGTTTTTGCTTTTGCATGGTTCAGCTGGAACAAGCCAGAACAGTCACTAAAACTCCGCCAAGGGGGACACACGCTGTCACTGAGCGTAACGGCTTTTCAAACCCTAGAACCCGAACCCAAGCAGTTCCACAAGCCAAAACAAGGCGCTGATAAGTCTGTGGAGCTAAACAACGACCACAAAGTAGCCAATCCAGTCGAACCAAAACCCCTTCCCAAACCGAAGGTGACGCCCACGGTAAATCCAGCACCCAAGCCAAAGCCAAAGCCAAAGCCAAAGCCAAAGCCAAAGCCAAAGGTTAGGCAACCTGCACTAGAGGTCAAAAAAGAGATTCCCCCCCCGACCACAACCAAATCAGCCGTCATAGAGGAAAAGGCATCGAGCATGAGCAGCCGCGCAGCCGGTAAAGGCTCAGCGAGTGTTGAGTTGGCAGGCATAGAGCATCGCTACAAAGACACCCTACTGCAAGAGATCACGAAACACCGCAAATACCCACGCCAAGCTAGACGCAAGCGTTCTCAAGGTGTCGTGCTTGTGTTTTTTGTTTTGCAACGCAACGGAGACGTAAGCGAATTGCGAGTTTTAGAGGGCTCGGGGATTAAATCGCTCGACAAAGCCGCTCTGGATGCTGTGCGCAACGTGGGTCAATTTCCACCATTTCCTGCGGGGGTGGAACGCGCCCAGTGGGAGTTTGAGTTTCCAGTACATTTCAAGCTGCAATAAACCCACCACCATACTGTGCTGCTCTGTGGTATAAAAACAGCGAGCTATTCCCCTAGAAAATATTCGAACCTACCTATCAGCTCTATCGTTGACTGCAGATTCGAATACATATGGCTGCATTGAAGCGTGCGGCAGCGAGATTCAGCTACTCTTCGACCGAAAAACCGGTGACATTCTGATACCCACGAGGGAGCTTGTTGCCACGTTTACCGGGCTCACCGGCGTAGTCGTCGAGATCTTTGTATTTAATTACGGTGTGGCGCTTGCCCGCTTCTAGGCGCAAACTTCCTCCCACAGGAATCACCGCCACGGCAACGACGGCTTCAACCCCTGCTTGCAGCTTAGGACCAGGGATCGACATCAACTTGCCGCCCTTACCCTTGGCCGCCACCGGGACCTCTCCAATGTCGAAAGTGAGCATATTGCCATTGCTGGCAACAACTGCCACTTTATCCAGTGCAGGGTCGTAGACGCGTGCAGGGGCTAGCACTTCGCCACCTTTAGGCACGCTGAGCACCCCCTTACCAGCCTTGTTGCGACTGACAAGCTCTTGCAACTCGGCTTGAAAACCGTACCCGGCTGAGCTGGCAAACAAATAGCGACAATCACCTGCTCCCATCATCGCAGCGACAAAATTCGCACCATCGGGGGACTTGACGTGACCGGACAAGGGCTCGCCCAAACTGCGCGCCGAGGGCAATCCGTGCGAGGGTATGGCATACACTCTGCCGGTGCTGTCTAGAAACATGGCAGGCAGGTTGCTGCGGCCCTTGGCATGGGATTGATAGTCATCACCAGCCTTGTAATTTAGTGCTAGCGGGTCAACCTCATGCCCTTTACCCGCGCGGATCCAGCCACGCTGTGACAAGACCACCGTGATGGCCTCCGAGGGAATCAAGTCAGACTCAGACATGGCTTGTGCCACGTCGCGCTCGACCAGCGGTGAGCGGCGATCGTCACCGTAGGTGTCAGCATCCGCCTGTAACTCTTTTTTCACCAGCGTCTTCAAGCGTCGCTCTGAACTCAAAGTCAGCTCTAATGCTGCCTTCTCTTTGGCTAAGGCTTCCTGCTCCTCGCGAATTTTCATCTCTTCGAGCCGCGCCAAATTGCGCAAGCGCGTATCGAGAATGTAGTCGGCCTGAATTTCGCTCAGATCGAAGCGCTTCATCAACACCGGTTTTGGCTCATCCTCGGTGCGGATGATGCGGATCACTTCGTCGATGTTCAGGTAGGCGATCAACAAGCCTTCCAACTTGTGCAAACGCTCATCGACGGCGTTGAGCCGGAACTGCAAACGACGGCGTACTGTCTCGACACGGAAACTCAGCCAGTCACTGAGGATGCTGCGCAAGTTGCGCACCCCGGGGCGACCGTCTAGGCCGATCATGTTCAGGTTGACGCGGTAGTTGCGTTCCAGATCAGTGGTGGCAAACAGGTGGTTCATCAGCGCGTCGAAGTTGATGCGGTTACTGCGCGGGGTGATGACCAGACGAATGGGGTTTTCGTGGTCCGACTCGTCACGCAAATCCTCCACCATCGGCAGCTTCTTGGCGTTCATCTGCGCGGCAATCTGCTCAAGGATTTTTGCAGGAGAAGCCTGATGCGGCAGCTTAGTGACGATAATATCGTTGCCTTCGCGCTCGTAGATGGCGCGCTGTCGCACCGAGCCGTTGCCGGTCTCGTAAATCTGGCGCAAGTCGGCCGGGGGAGTGATGATCTCCGCGCCTGTAGGATAATCTGGTCCTTTGACGTACTCCAACAAACCATCGAGATCAGTCGAGGGCTTGTCCAGCAGTGCTACACAAGCACCGACCAGCTCGCGCAAGTTGTGTGGTGGAATGTCAGTGGCCATGCCGACGGCAATGCCGGTCGTGCCATTGAGCAACACATGCGGTAAACGCGAGGGCAGTACCGTGGGTTCTTTTAAGGTACCGTCAAAGTTGGGTTGCCAGTCGACCGTGCCCTGCCCTAGCTCCTGCAGCAGCGTCTTGGCGATAGGCATCAATCGCGATTCGGTGTAGCGCATGGCCGCAAAGGATTTTGGGTCGTCGGGCGAACCCCAGTTACCCTGACCATCGACAAGCGGGTAGCGGTAGCTGAAAGGTTGTGCCATGAGCACCATCGCCTCATAACAGGCACTGTCTCCGTGTGGGTGGTATTTACCCAGCACGTCGCCCACCGTGCGAGCCGATTTTTTGTGCTTTTGTCCGGCCGACAAACCAAGCTCGCTCATGGCGTAGATCAAACGCCGCTGCACCGGTTTGAGACCATCGCCAATATGCGGCAAAGCACGGTCTAAAATGACGTACATAGAGTAATCTAAGTACGATTTTTCGCTGAAGTCTCGCAGTGCGAGCTGTTCGATGTCTTGAATTGTTCCCATCGGTGGCGCAGGCGCCCTCACAGTTAACGTTAGATAGAGGCAAATGATACAACATCCACCGGAATTCGTTGGCTTGTGGGCTGCAAATGAGGCCGTTAGATGAGCGCTTCACTGCAGCACGTAGCCTCAGCATTCAGTATCACGCTGCCGTTGATTCTACTGGCGAGCCTCGGCATGCTCTGTCGCAGCACGGGACTGATCAACCAAACGTTTGTCGATGCAGCTTCTGGTTTGATTTTCAAACTTTCACTTCCCTGCCTGCTGTTTATGCTGGTACTCAGCGCCGACTGGCAAGACAGCAGCGGCTATACGCTAATTGCTTTCAGCATCGCCAACACTTTGCTTATCACGGTGCTGGCAATTGGTGCCTCCAAGCTGCTGGTCGCCGAGCCGCGTGACCGCGGCGTATTTGTTCAGGGTGTGTTTCGAAGCAACATGGGCATCGTCTCTCTAGCCTTGGTTGGCAGCGCCTACGGCACGGCGGGCCTAGCATTGGCAGCGGTGCCAATCACACTCAACACCTTGCTCTATAATGTCATCGCGGTGTTGATACTTATCCCCGACCAGCAAAATGGGCGGAACACCCGCCGCGCCGCGCTGCGCCGAGTCATGCTCAATCCGCTCATTCTAGCTATCGCCTGTGGTCTGCTGGCAGTGTGGAGCGGTATCCAGCTTCCCGGCTTTCTAGATCACACCATCCGGTTGCTGTCACAAATTGCGCTGCCATTGGCCCTACTGTGCGTCGGGGCTTCATTGCAGTTAAAACATCTCACCCGACCAGACCCTATTGCTACTTGGGCGAGCTTTGGCAAGTTAATGCTTGCCCCAGCCATAGCGGTGAACGTGGCCCACTGGGGATTTGGATTCAATGGAATGGCACTGGGTATTTTATTTTTTATGACTGCAGCGCCTGCAGCTACCGCCGGCTTTGCCATGGTCGTAGCGGTGGGCGGCAATCGACAGTTGAGCGCTCAAATGATCGCCTTGACGACAGTCGCCTCCGGGCTAACACTTAGCCTTGGTACCTTCCTACTCAAGCACTGGAATCTGATCTAAGCATGCTCTCCCTGCTCGAATTTTTAGATCTTTCTCGTACCGGGCAATGTGCGCCTACGGCCGCACAATCCCAAGCGCTGAGCACAATAAAACTAAACAACGAGCGCTTACACGCACTGCGAGAATGGCGACATGAACTGCATGAACCTCTCGCCGGAGCACTGTGCGGAGTCACCGTCACGGCGAAGGACAACATCGCAGTTAACGGCATGCAAACATGGGCTGGTTC
Source organism: Granulosicoccaceae bacterium (assembly GCA_049607125.1). Taxonomy (GTDB): domain Bacteria; phylum Pseudomonadota; class Gammaproteobacteria; order CALCKW01; family CALCKW01; genus CALCKW01. The sequence continues at coordinate 6,164 of JBMYWE010000111.1, forward strand.
TGCCCGCGCGCTGCCAGCCCACTGGGCCCAAAGCGGCCGATTCGTCAAGCGTCTACAAGCTCTGGGAGCCGTGATCAACAGCAAGAGCCATTGCGCCGAATTTGCACTCGGTGGCTCCGGGTACAACCCCAACCAAGGCACACCTGTCAATCCTTGGTCAAATGATGTTGAGCTAGTACCAGGGGGTTCGAGTAGCGGCACGGCAGTGGCAGTTGCCAGTGGCATGGCCATGCTCGGCATCGGCACCGACACCGGTGGCTCGGTGCGAGTTCCCGCCGCTCTATGCGGTTGTGTGGGCTACAGAGCCAGCCTAGAGCATTGGCCCATGGACGGCATTGTTCCACTGCTGCGTCGCGCGGATACACTCGGCTTGATGGCGAGAACCGTCAACGATCTCTGTTATGCGGTCGCCGCCATTGATAACCAAGAGCAGATCGAACCACTGCCAATCACTGAAACCAGCGTTGCACTCTGGCCACTCACGCTGCTTGAGCACTGCGACGACGATCGCCGACGCTGCTTTCAAGAGACAGCCAACGCCTTAGAGCAAGCGGGGTGTACCTTGGTGCAAGCGGACAAACAGGCCATTGATTACGCCTACAGTCTACTGGAGGGCGGCCCCAATTCGGCCGCCATTGAGTTTGCTCACTTCATCAACGAAGAGCTAGCCCCCTGGAAGCCATCACTGAACCCACAAGTTGCCGCCATGGTACAACAGCACGAGGGCTACGACACCGCTGCGCTCGAGGCGCGTAACAATCAGTTTCTATCTCTGGACGAAAAGCGCGAACATTTTTTTAACGGCGCCGATTTTGTCCTGAGCCCCACCACCGGCTTAGCCCCTCCGCCGATCTCTGCTCTTACGTCCACTGAGGGCTACCAGCAATACAGCAACGACTTATTGCACTTTACCGTCATGGGCAGCCTGTACCGTTGCTGTGGAATAAGTTTGCCCGCAGGTCTCGATAATCGCGGCTTGCCCATGGGCATTCAGCTGCTGGCACGACCCTCTCAAGACAGATTATTGCTCGCCATGTCTCACTCTTTGCAACGCCTTTTGCCAGCGACCCCCATGCCCCCGCGAGCATAAGTTCAAGCGCACTCTCTTGCTGCTTCAGCAACATTGCACACTTAGCGCTATAAGAGGCGACACCAACTTGATACGCCAGAGGATCAGTAAAAATTAAAAAAAGCACAACTTGTCACAAAAATAATAAAACTCAGTGCCCAAACCACTTCTCTTCTGGCAAATTTAGCGCACCTCAACGCAACGTCACCTTGCGCGACATCAGCGCACGCTTCGCCGGAGTACAAACCATGCCACAAGCC
>JBMYWE010000112.1:0-5115 GCA_049607125.1 Granulosicoccaceae bacterium
TTTGCCCAGCTACGCAGCAATGTTCTGGGCGAAGTGTCTCAACTGAACTCTAGGCAACAGCACCAAGTACTGATATTTTCAATAAGAGATCTGAGACTGAAAAACCTGCAGGCAAGCGCCAAGTGGTTGTTGGAAATTAGCGAAGACTATCTGCCGCAAATGCTCCCAGCAGAAGCAACTATGTTGCACCTTGAACACGCGAATCTACTCGCTCTCAACGCGCAGGCTCCAGCGGCAAAAGCCCAGCTGCAGCAAGTGAAAAACCTAGTTCAGAAACACTCACCACTCGGGCTGACACATGCGGCAATCGCGCAAATTGACAGCCTTCAAGCCGATCAATCAGCAAACCCAAGACCCATATCAGGCGCCAAAAAAACTCTACTAACCGAGTTTTTAAATCGCTACAGCGCTTTGGCTCGGGCGCAACCACTCAGCAACTGATCACCCCTTACTTCCCGATTTTCACCATGCCGCCGCCAACTATCCGGCATGTAGCCAGCTATGCTTCTCCTGTCTGGGAACAGACTAACAAAAAATTGCTGCGTGCAAATACGGGCAACAATTAATGATCAGCCGCTAGGCGAATAAACGCCGCAGCTCACTGCCCGGATTATCGGCCCGCATAAAGCCTTCGCCAACCAAAAATGCATGTACGTCTTGCTCACGCATGGTGGTGACATCCTCAGGTGTGAGAATTCCACTTTCAGTGACCAACAAAACATCGTCGGGGATAACCGGAATCAGATCTATGGTGGTTTGTAGCGCCACCTCGAATGTACGCAGGTTGCGATTGTTAATACCCACCATACTCAGATCAAGTGACAAGGCACGCTCTAGCTCTTCGGCGTCATGGGCTTCAACCAGCACATCCATCGAGAGCTCGGTAGCGAGATCATGCAGCTCGCGCATCTGCGCGTCTTCGAGCGCCGCGACAATCAACAAGACACAGTCTGCCCCCATCGCACGCGCTTCATACACTTGGTAGGGGTCGATAATGAAATCCTTGCGGATCACCGGTAGCTCACAAGCCGCGCGGGCTGCCACGAGGTAGTCTGTACAACCTTGAAAGTAGTCTTCGTCGGTCAGTACCGATAAACACGCCGCCCCTCCCGCCGCATAACTAGCCGCGATGGCAGGCGGATCGAAGTCGGGGCGAATCACCCCCTTGCTCGGCGAGGCCTTTTTTATCTCGGCAATAACAGCCGACTGTCCAGCGGCAATTTTGGCATCCATACTTGCCCGAAAACCACGTGTAACACTTTGCTCAGCAACTCTTGCCCGTAGCTCTTCGAGGGAAAGAGCACTCGAACGCGCTGCGTTTTCTTCTACCTTGGTGGCTAGAATTTTTTTCAGAACGTCGGGCGTTTTGCTCATGACTCCACCTTAAATTGGCTGGAGAACTGCGCCAACTGCTCAAGTTTCTTTGCAGCCTCACCCGAGTCTATGGCACTTGCAGCGAGCTCAATACCTGCCGCAAGGGATTCGCCTCTACCCGAGACATAGATGCCCGCCCCTGCGTTCAACAAAATAGTGTCGCGCGCGGCTGACTGGGCACCACTGAATACGTCTTTGATCATAGCTAAGCTAGAGAGGGAATCCTCGACTTGAATTTCGCTCATAGGCGCTTCTACCAACCCAAAATCCGTCGGTTTGATGGTGTAACTATTCACCTCGCCATCGCGCATCTCAGAAACATAAGTCTCGCCGCTGATACCTATTTCATCCAAACCTGCCTTGGCATGAACCACCATAGTATGAATACTGCCCAAGCGTGCAAATACGCGTGCAATGGGTTCGACCAAGTCTGCGGCGAAAACCCCGATAAGCTGACGTTTGGCTCCGGCAGGGTTAGTCAGCGGGCCCAGCACATTAAAAATAGTGCGCACCCCCATCTCGCGCCTAGGTCCAGCTGCATATTTCATCGCACTGTGATGCTTGGGCGCAAACATAAACCCCAACCCAGTGGCTTCGATACATTGACGCACTTGCTCTGCCGTCAATTCAATATTGACACCTGCTTGTTCAAACAAGTCAGCGGCGCCCGATTTGCTAGAGATAGAACGATTGCCATGTTTAGCAACCGTGGCCCCAGCAGCTGCGGCGACGATGGAGCTAGCAGTAGAGATATTAAACGTACCTGATGAATCTCCGCCGGTACCGACGATATCGACGACTTCGTCGCCCGCCAGCACCACTTTTTCCGCCAAGCCGCTCATCACATCGGCGGCAGCGGCTATTTCGTCTACCGTTTCACCTTTGATGCGCAGGCCGATTAAAAACCCACCGATTTGTGCGGGCGTGGCGTCACCGGTCATGATCTGGCGCATAACCGCCTGCATGGCGTCGCCACTCAGGTTGTTGCCCTTGAGTAACTCCGCGATAGCTTCTTGTATTTTCATGCTCGAATCCTCTGGGCTGTTATTGGTCGAGAAAGCGCTGCAACTGCGTGTGCCCGTGCGCGCTGCGAATTGACTCTGGGTGGTATTGCACACCCTCGACAGGGAGAGTTTTGTGGCGCAACCCCATGATAGCTTCAATCCCCCCGCCGCTGTTCTCGACCCAAGCTGTCACTTCAAGACAGTCGGGCAAGCTGCTGTGCTCGACCACCAATGAGTGGTATCGCGTGGCCTCGAAGGGGCTTGGCAGACCCTCAAATACACCTTGACCATTGTGCCTAACCGGCGAGAGCTTGCCGTGCATTATGCGCTCGGCTCGCACCACTTTGCCGCCAAATACTTCACCGATCGCCTGATGCCCGAGACAAACGCCCAGTATGGGCAGCCTAGGTGCAAAGTGCTCGATCACAGCCTTGGATATTCCCGCTTCCGCTGGCGTGCAAGGCCCGGGACCTACCAGTATTTTTTCCGGCGCCATAGCTTCGATTTGGTCGATGCTGATTTGATCGTTGCGGTGCACTTCGAGCTGTTGGCCCAGCTCACCTAGATACTGCACGATGTTGTAGGTAAAGGAATCGTAGTTATCTATAACCAGTAACATGTCAGTCACCCCGCTCTTGATTGACGGGCACCAACTCAAGCCCGGCTTCTGCCATAGCCACAGCGCGAAACAAAGCACGCCCTTTGTTTAAGGTTTCCTGCCACTCGGATTCAGGCACACTGTCGTAGACCAAGCCTGCCCCCGCCTGCACATATAAGGTATGGTCTTTTATCACAGCCGTTCGAATGGCGATCGCTAGATCCATGTTACCGTTCCAGGAGAGATAGCCCACAGCGCCGCCGTAAACACCGCGCTTAACAGGCTCCAACTCATCGAGGATCTCCATGGCGCGAATTTTTGGCGCTCCGGATAGAGTGCCGGCGGGAAAGGTCGCGCGCAGCACCGCCAGTGGGCTCATCCCCTCCCGAACCGTGCCCTGCACATTGGAGACAATGTGCATCACGTGCGAATAGCGCTCCACCGTCATTTCTTCGGTGACGCGCACACTGCCCATTTCACTGATGCGTCCCACGTCATTGCGACCCAAATCAATCAGCATCAAATGCTCAGCGATCTCTTTGGGGTCGGCCAAGAGCTCTACTTCCAAGCGCTGATCTTCTGCTTCTGTGGCACCGCGCGGGCGAGTACCCGCCAGGGGACGCACATGCACCTCACCCTCTTCCTCTCGCACCAGTATCTCGGGCGAGGCCCCAACCACGTGATGATCGCCAAGGTTGAGGAAATACATATAGGGCGAGGGGTTAAGTACTCGTAGAGCGCGGTAAAGATCTAGCGGTTGCGCGCTGTAGGGCACCGACATGCGCTGCGATAGCACCACCTGCATGCAATCACCGGCAGCAATATATTCTCGGCAAGTGTCGACTGCTGCTTTGAATCCGTCTTGGGTAAAACCCGAACCGAACTCACTTTCGCAGACACTTCGCTTGCGGTGCGGCTGCGAATAAGGCGCGCTGCGCTGCATTTGCGCCTCGATATCGTCCAAGCGCCCTTGCGCCCGCTGCCAAGCGTCGGGAAGCGCTGGGTCGGTCATGCTGACAATGTGCAAGGTGCCGTTGAGGTTGTCAAAGACCACCACCTCATCGGACACCATCAAACAGATATCCGGGGTGTCAATGGGGTCGATTTTGTCCCAGCGATCGAGCTTGGGCTCAATGTAGCGAATGGTGTCGTAACCAAAGTAGCCTACCAACCCACCGATCATGCGCGGCAGCGTGGTCAGCTCGGGCACGCGCACATCCTTCATGTACTGCTCTATCCACTGCAGCGGGTCTGCCACCGCCTCTTCGCTGACAATCTCTCGCCCTTTGAGCACTTGTACGGTGCGCTCACGAATTTGAATCACTTCACGACAGGGCAAGCCTATCACCGAGTAGCGGCCCCATTTTTCACCACCCTGCACCGATTCGAGCAGATAGGTATAGGGCTGTGAAGCTAGTTTGACGTAAGTGGAGAGCGGTGTGTCCATATCGGCCAATATTTGGCGGGACACAGGGAGGCGGTTATAGCCGGCTTCGGCGTATTGCTGAAATTGGTCGGGCGTCATAGCGGATCTCGCGCGATAAAAGGTTTGGCAGGATTAAATTGAGCGGACTTCGGAAGTCACCCTCGCCATCGCCAACTTTGATTTTTCGCGCTTGTCTTGATCATGCCCAGAATTTTCTAACCGAGTGCTGGAAGTAAGTGGTTCCGTGTCTTCTATCATAGAGTAAATCTGCGCGGCGTAAAACACAGGCGAGGCTAAAAAGTAGGACGCACAGTATTCAAGGGCCGCCTCCGCGCCGTAATAAGCTTGATCAACTCGGCCTTTATGTAATCATTTTCGGATCAAACATTTTGGACATGCTAGGTAGGGCAAGTCTTTGAAACATCCGCCGATAACATCTCATTAGCTCTGAAATCAACTCTATAATCCCAGGCAAACTAGCACCCTATGAACGAGCATATTTCCACATTTATCAAAGGCCTAGCGATGGGAGCCGCCAACGTTATCCCTGGCGTATCCGGCGGTACCGTAGCACTGGTGACAGGCATCTACGAGCGGCTGATCAATGCACTCAAGTCGTGCAACCTCGGTGCCCTGAAGCACCTGCTAGCCCGAGACTTTAAAGGCGCTTGGCAACATGTCGATGGCGGCTTCCTTGCGGCCATTCTCGGTGG
>JBMYWE010000112.1:5125-7466 GCA_049607125.1 Granulosicoccaceae bacterium
GCCGTCAGTATTGTCACGCTGGCGAAATTGCTGGAGTTTTTGCTCGCCAACTACGAAGTACCAACCATGGCCTTCTTCTTTGGCCTTATTGCGGTATCTATTGTCAGCGTTGGTCGTACGGTCCAACAGTGGAATCCGAGCGCCTATCTCGCCCTCGCAGCTGGCACCGCGTTAGCGGTGAGCGTAGCAATGCTCGCCCCCGCCAGCGAAAACGCCAACGCGGGCTACCTGTTTCTATGCGGTGTGGTAGCTATCTGCTCAATGATTTTACCAGGCCTCTCGGGCTCCTTTGTGTTGATCATCATGGGCAACTACGCCCTCGTGCTCGGGGCGATTGGCCGCTTTGATCTGGGAATCCTGATTCCCATGGCGCTGGGCTGCGGCTTGGGGTTACTCGCGTTTGCCCACGTTTTGGGCTGGGTCTACGAGAAGTATCACGACCAGACTGTGGCACTGATGACAGGCTTTATTCTCGGCTCGCTGATCATCGTTTGGCCATGGAAGAATGCTCTCACCGAAGTCGTTGTCCGCGAGGGTAAAGCCAACAAAGAAATCACCACGGGCTACGAATGGTTTGGACCGGCGCTCAGCGACAGCAACACATTGATGGCCGTAGGCCTGATGGTGCTTGGCGGCCTAATGATCTGGGGCATGGAAAAGATATCGGGTGGCGAACGCCACTAAACCCCCAAACACGTTCGCAAAAATACTGACGCCATCCCGCTGCGCCCCGCCTGTAGGCGGAGCGCTGTCGCGTTATAATGGCTTCAATGGCGCCTGTTCGATACGAACTGTGCGCTCACTCCTTGAGCAATTACACGGAAAAGTCATGACCACTATTGCCACAGAAGACCTGATTAGCAGCGTAGAAGGCGCCTTGCAGTACATCAGCTATTACCACCCACTGGATTTTATCCAAGCCGTTGACGCCGCCTACCAGCGCGAAGAGTCACCGGCAGCCAAAGACGCGATGGCGCAAATCCTGATCAACTCGCGCATGTGCGCTGAGGGCAAGCGCCCGATCTGCCAAGACACCGGCATCATCACTGTCTTTGCCAAGGTGGGCATGAACGTCAGCTTTGAAGGCGACATGAGCCTGACCGACATGATTAACGAAGGCGTCCGCCGCGCCTATTTAAACACCGATAACCCCTTGCGCGCTTCGGTGTTAGCCGACCCGGACGGAGCCCGCCAGAACACCAAAGACAACACCCCGGCGGTGATCCACTACGACATTGTTCCCGGCGACACTGTCGAAATCGACGTAGCTGCGAAGGGCGGCGGCAGCGAGGCCAAAACCAAATTCGCCATGCTCAACCCATCCGACTCGGTGGTTGACTGGGTGTTGGAACAACTGCCTAAAATGGGCGCCGGATGGTGTCCGCCAGGCATGTTGGGTATTGGCATCGGCGGCACAGCTGAAAAAGCTATGGTGCTAGCCAAAGAATCCCTGCTCGGGCATGTGGATATCCAAGAGCTGGCCGAGCGCGGCCCGCAGACTCGCTCTGAAGAGCTGCGTCTCGAGATTTTCGACAAGGTCAACAAGCTCGGCATTGGCGCGCAAGGCCTGGGAGGCCTGACCACCGTGCTGGATGTCAAAGTGCTAGACGTACCGACACACGCTGCCAACAAGCCCGTCGCCATGATTCCCAACTGCGCAGCCACCCGACACGCGCACTTCGTACTCGACGGCAGCGGACCCGCTCTACTGACGCCACCGAGCCTCGATGAGTGGCCAGAAGTCACTCGAAGTGGCGGGGCTGAGCCTATTCGTCTCGACCTTGACAAAGTCACCAAGGACGACATTCAGTCGCTGAAGTCGGGCGACACGGTTCTGCTCAACGGCAAATTGCTCACCGGCCGCGACGCCGCGCACAAGCGCCTGACCGATATGATTGCCGCCGGAGAACCCATGCCAGTGGACTTCAGCAACCGCTTTATCTACTACGTCGGCCCGGTTGACCCTGTTCGCGAGGAGGCGGTCGGACCGGCAGGCCCCACCACGGCTACGCGCATGGACAAATTCACCCGCACCATGCTGGAACAGACTGGCCTGATCGGCATGGTTGGAAAAGCAGAGCGAGGTCCTGAAGCCCGCGATGCCATCCGCGACAACAAGGCTGTCTATTTGATGGCTGTGGGTGGCGCAGCCTATCTGGTTTCCAAGGCCATCAAGAGCGCCAAAGTGGTGGCTTTTGAAGACCTCGGTATGGAAGCAATCTATGAATTCGATGTGGTCGACATGCCCGTAACCGTTGCGGTAGACGCCAGCGGCGATTCGGTACACCAAAGCGGCCCTGCACTCTGGCAAGGAAAAATAGAAAGCGGTGAAGTGAAAGTC
>JBMYWE010000113.1:0-7430 GCA_049607125.1 Granulosicoccaceae bacterium
TCGTATTGTCAGGTCTCTTTGCTTCGGCTTTCAAGTTGACAGTTGCTCGCCAGTCCTTCGCGGTCTTGGGGCAGCGATAGCATTACATTTGCTCCATTATTCGCCGATAGCTCCTCAGGGCGTTAAATAAACGCGATTCGCGGTCTTGAGACTCAGTGTCCTACTTAGTTTCAAGTATCTGAAAAAAAAGAGGATATGTCGTGCAACAGGATGTTTTTGTCGATGAGTTAATCATGCGCAGGTTGGCGCCTCTGAATGAATTGAATGATGCCAATTTTGCGCAAGTGGTGGCCTCCACGCGGTCTTATTCATTGCCTCCTGGTGCGAAATTAGAAAGCCGCCTTGAGGGTGGGTGGTACGTTTATGTCGTCAGCGGCACCGTGCTACTGAAAAATACCAAGGGTGAGCGCTACGGTGCTGTAGAGGCCAAATCCGCGGCAGCGGCGGTGCCCTTGTTTGCTGGCGAGCTGGATGAGGGAGACGCCGAAGCGAAAACTCATGTGGAGTTTTTGCGCGTTGATCGATTGCTCTATGAGGTGCTGCACTCTCGCCAAGCAGATGCCGGCACCGAAGTACTGGAAATAGACTTCGACGAAGACGATGCGGCGATATTTTCGAGTATCTATGACGCCTTTGAAGCCAAATGTTTGAAAGTGCCGAGTTTGCCCGAAGTGCTGATGCAGGTGAACAAGGCCATTGACGATCCGGACATGGGCTTTGCAGAGATCGCGCAGATCATACAAAAAGACCCGCCTTATACCGCCCGTTTGATCGTATTGGCCAATTCCCCGGCTTACGGCGGTACGGGCAATGTGAATACCTTGTCTTTTGCTATCAGTCGAATTGGCGTGGAGAGCACACGTAACCTTCTGATGGGAGTGGCGGTTGAGCGCATGATGGGCGAGGTGCACCCCAATGCTGTGGGTCTGTTGCGTGAATTTTACCGCCAAGCCTCGGAGATCGCCGCGATTTGCTTTGTATTGGCGAGGCGACTCGGTTCGGTGCCAGAAGAGCGTGCGTTGATGGCGGGTTTGCTGCATCGATTGGGCAAGGTGCCTATCGTTAGTCACGCCTTTGACGTGCTTGAGCCTCAGCCTGATCCCGATCGCATATCCGGGGCGGCAGATCGTTTGATTCCACCGGTCACCAGTTGGATGTTGAGCGAGTGGGGTATGGACGCTGAGCTGTGTGATGTCGCGGACTCGGCGTCTGATTGGTATTACGCCTGCGGCGAACATCTAGGGCTACTCGATATAGTGATTGCCGCTGGCCTGTTGCACGCAGTGCAGGAAGGAAAGCAAGCTCCTGCTCCCATCGAGATGACGCCCATCGGTAAGCGATTGATGGAGCTTGGCCTGGATGTTAGCGACCCTGAGGCATTTTTTGCCGAGATTGCCGAAGACTTGGAAGCAGCTAGACAGCTGGTATAAGGGAGTAGAGAACTTTTGGAAGCGCTACTAGAAAATGAGCATTTTCCGTTAAGAGAATTTGGTGGTTTGAGTGCGCTCAGCGATGAGAACATCCAGCGGGTGGGTGAAGCTATTCGTCCATTGAATTTGCCAGAAGGCACGGAGTTACATGCCAATTTAGAACAGGGCTGGCTGATCTATTTGATCGAAGGTGAGCTGACCTTGGTCAACCAGCTGGGTGAAAAGTCCGAGATTATAGAGGCCAATTCGGCGAGGGCGCTCGCACCCATTTTCACCGAAGGCTGCTACGACATTCATGTACGCGCTCCTCAGGGAGCTCAGTTGATTCGTATCGATCGCCTGCATGTTGAGGTGTTGCTGGCACGGCAGTTGAGCGAGTCCACGCAGGTGGCAGAGATAGGCTTTGAAGGGGCGGATACGGAAGTGTTTGCCAGCATATTTGATGCTCATGAAGCAGGGGCATTGAAGGTGCCTAGCCTGCCGGAGGTGGCCACTGCCGTCAATGAAGCCGCGCGTGATAATGACATGGATTTCAACCGTTTAGCGGCTATTGTTCAGCGTGATCCGCCCTGTACCGCACGTTTGATTCAAGTCGCCAACAGCCCAGCCTATCGCGGTGCAGTGGAAGTGCAGACTCTCTCCAGTGCCATCAGTCGGATGGGGCTTGATGGCTCGCGCAACATGGTCATCGCCATTGCAGTAGAGCAGTTAGTCAACGATGTGCACCCCCGTGCGATGGAATGTCTACGCGATTTTTACCACGAGTCTGCCGAGGTGGGAGCGCTGTGTTTTGTGCTGGCTCAAAAGATGGGGGGGATGCGAGAGGAGCGGGCCTATATGGCTGGTTTGCTGCATGGTTTGGGCATGGTTCCAATTATCAATCATGCCTACGCTGTTCTCTCCCCTGAGCCCGATATCGATTTGGTCAAGCGCGTAGGCGAGCATCTGGTTCAACCCTTGAGCAGTTGGCTTTTGAGTGAATGGGGCTTAGATGCGGCGCTGTGCGATGCGGCCGAGTCTGCTACTGACTGGTATCGACCCGTGGGTGAAGATGTGGGTGTGGTTGAATTTGTGATTGTTGCAAAACTACTGAGGCTGGTGGCTCAGGGCCAGCCGACTCCGGCTGAAATCGCCAGTACGGACATAGGTAAATGTCTGATTGAAGCGGGAGTTGATCTCACCGACCCGGTGGCTTTCCTAAATATGCATCAAGAAGACTTGGATTCGGCGCGGCAATTGCTGGGCTAAAGCGAATGCGGCCGCACAGGCCATTGATGGTAACCACGGAGTGAAACATGTCCAGCAACGATGCAGAAACAGTGGCAACCCTGACGAAACTATTTCAGCGGTTTGACCCACTGTCCAACTTGAATGAAGCCAACTTAGCACAGCTCGCCAAGGGAGCCTCTAGCTTTAAGTTGGGCAAGCGCCAGCGTTTAGTCGCCGCCGATGAACACCGTTGGTTGGTCTATCTGGTGTCCGGCAGTGCGCTGGGCAAAGACGCGGCTGGAGACACCTTCAATATTCGGCCACTGAAGTCTGGTCAGATGGCTTTGTTCGATGCGCAACCTCGTCCAATCGATGTCACTGTCACGGATGACGCGCAGTTTCTTCGCGTAGATCGCAAACAGTATTCCGTATTGATGAACGAGCAAATCAGCTCTTCAACCTTGGTAGAAGAAATTGAGCTAGAGGGCGATGACGCCGGTATGCTCGATTCCATTATTCAGTCTTATCAATCCGGTGCACTCAAACTTCCACTGCGTGAAGATGTCATCAATACCGTGGTGCCGCTGCTAGAAGATCCAAGCAGTGGTACTGACAATGTATTGGTCGATATCATGCGCACCGAGCCTGCACTGGCATTGATTGTTGCCAATGTTGCTGGCACCAGTGGGCAGGTCAGCCCAGGCGAGCTTTCACACTTGCGACATTTGGTCGACAACGTAGATCGTGCCAATCTGGTTGCTGAGCTGAGTCAGTGGGGCCGTGACAATGTGTTGCCTGAAGCGGGCACGCCGATGTATGAGCGCGTGGTCACCGCCTATGACTATCTGCGTCGTGTAGGAGCTTTCTCTCGCGGCATCGCGCAGGAGCTCAAATCCGTCGATGCCGATCTGGCCGAGTACGTTGGCATGTGCAGCAAAGTGGGTATGGTCTCTTCGTGGTTGTTGACCCCTGAGCAGGTTCCATCGGCCGATGATGCCGAGGGCTTGGAAACCTTGTCCCCGCTAGTTACCGAAATGTTGTTAGGCCAAATGCGTGTCGATAGCACGGTTATCGAAGGGGTCGAGCATGCCAATTCTGATAGTCGTCGACAGGGAGAAATAACGGTGGCGGATGTTGTGCGAGTGGCAGTGACTTACCTGCCCATCGACATCTTTGGACAGCCAGTGAGCCTAGTAGAAGATGAAAACCTGATGGAGCTCTTTCGCAATAATGGCATAGGTTTGCGCGAGCTCGATATGATTATGGAAAAGTGTAATCTCGATTCGGGTAGTCACCTGCGAATGACTGGTTAGCGGCTACAAAGCGGGCTCATGAAATAGCTCCAAGTTGTGCCAACTTATTTCAGGATGATTGAACAAAATCAAAAAAGGCCGGAGAATCTCCGGCCTTTTTTGCGTTTCAGGGCGGAGAGACTCAAGCGGATGCTTTGAGAGCCTGCAGCGCTGTGTCGCGCACAGTTTCGACGGCTTGAGTGCCGTCTACTTTGGTGTAGCTCACGCCCAATGCTTGGCTCTGTTCACTCTGGTAATACTCAATCAGGGGAGCTGTCTGCTCGTGGTAGATACCCAGACGAGCACGTACGGTATCTTCTTGATCGTCGTCGCGCTGGATCAGTGCCTCGCCAGTGACATCGTCGATGCCCTCTGTCTTGGGTGGGTTGAAACTGACGTGATAAGTACGGCCTGAGGCCAGGTGCACGCGGCGACCGGCCATGCGGTTGACGATGACTTCATCATCCACCGCTATTTCAATAACGTGGTCGATAGCGACACCGGCATCGCGCATGGCGTCTGCCTGAGCGATAGTGCGCGGAAAACCATCGAATAAAAAGCCGTCGGCGCAGTCGGCTTCGTTGATGCGCTCTTTGACCAGACCAATGATGATGTCGTCGGAGACTAAGCCGCCGGCATCCATGACTTTTTTCGCCTCCACTCCGAGGGGCGTGCCCGCTTTTACGGCGGCACGCAGCATGTCTCCCGTCGAGATTTGAGGAATGCCGAAAGCTTCGCAGATGTATTGGGATTGGGTGCCTTTGCCGGCTCCCGGGCCTCCTAACAAGATGATTCGCATGTGTTTACTCTAAATATTATTATGGGTGGAATTTGTACCAGAACCGAAACAACGCAGCCGGTGAAAGCTACGGAGCGCCTACGCGCTTTCTGGGTTCCAAAGCTCACGGTCACAATGTAACCTAAGTGGCCGTTCTGCCCAAGTATTTGGGCTATTCCTGACTTGAATAGAGGCCACTATGGCGCTGCCCGCTGAGCTTGCACATCTGCGAAAACCACTGACTGTTGAAGAGGAGCTATGCGGTCATCGCATGAAATTTGAGACCACTTGGGGGCTTTTCTCACCAAAGGCCATAGACGATGGTACTCAGCTACTGCTTAAGCATATGCGCGTGGAGCCCACAGATAAATGCCTCGATCTTGGCTGTGGCTACGGGCCGATGGGCCTGTGGATGGCCAAACAGGCACATCAGGGCCACTCCACTTTGATCGACAAGGATTTTGTTGCAGTCGACTTCAGCCAGCGCAATGCGGAACTCAATCGCTTGAACAATGTCGATGTATTCCTGAGTAATGGCTTTAGCCATATTCCAGCGGATAGTCGCTTTGATGTGATTGCGTCTAATTTGCCTGCCAAGGCAGGAAACGAACTGTTTTATCTTTACTTCTATGACGCGCTTGCTCGCATGGAGCCCGGTGGTCGCTTTTATGTGGTTGTTATCAATGGTCTTCGCAAATACGTCGCGCGTGCATTTGGCGAGGTTTTCGGCAACCACAAAAAGCTCAAGCAAGGGGCTAATTACACCGTTGCGATGGCCGAAAAACAGAGCTGAGATTTCTTTGACTAGCTTGACCCGTCGTGCAGCCTTGAGGCGTCTGCTTTTGAGCCTGACAGCGTTGTGCCTCGCCGTTGCTTCGGTCTCGTTGCAAGCGGCCACCCGCGACACCCAGCGCAAAGACTTCAAGCTCGCCTTGGCAGCTATTGAGGCGGGGGACATGGCCGGTTTCTATCGGGCAGAGTCTAAACTCCGCAACTACGTGTTGCATGACCATCTGCGGTTTTTGTTAGCGCAGCGAGCCATCAAACAAGGCGACTTGAGCACAGCTCGACGCAAAGCCCAGCGGTTTGAATCGGAGTTTCACGGGAATTTTTTAGCCTGGCGAGTGATGCGCACCTATCGAGAGCGTCTACGCGAGGAAGAGCAATGGCAATTGCTGCTAGAAAGTGCAGCGATGCCCTCTGCACCCGCCATGACCTGCGAGACAACGCGCGCTAAGCAGCAGCTTGGCCAACTCACGAGCAAAGACCCAGATTTTCAAGCGCTATGGGAAAAACGCGTGCTATCCGATGACTGCGCCTGGGTACTCGAACAGCGTTTGGCACAGGGAGATGTAACTTCAAAATACCTCTGGCGGCGAGTTTATACCTTGATGGCGCGGGGCAGGCTCAAGCAAGTTCAGGTCTTTAAAAAACACTTTAACTCTCGTGATCAAGCATTGATCCAGGCTTGGGTTAAAGGGCATGATCAGCCAGCCGAAGCTTTGGCCGATAGCCGCTGGCACGCTAACAATGAGTTGAATCAGCGTGTTTTTAAGCACCTGATTTCACGCTTGGCCCGACGTGATGCAGTGCAAGCCCGGCTGTTTTGGGGTCAGGCGTACCGAGCTAAGCGTTACGACGAGAGCACGCTCAACCATGCTGCGCGCACTTTGGGCTTGCGCGCGGCCAGTGATTACGTCCCCGATGCGCTGGACTGGCTGCGCTGGCTGCCAAGTACTTCTCAAGACAAGCGCACCCGTGAGGAGCGCGCGCGACTGGCGGTGCGCCTTGGCCAATGGCAGCAAGTTCTAGAGGCTGTTGAAGCCATGCCCTCTGCGCAGCGTCAAATCGCCGATTGGGCCTACTGGAAGGCTGTTGCCCAGCTTGAACTAGGGCAGACGAGCAATGCCAATAATGCGTTTGCAGCACTGGCCAAAAAGCGCAGTTACTATGGTTTTCTGGCAGCCGATCGAATCGGCAAGGCTTATGCGTTCGAACACAGCCCTACACCGAGCAGGCCAGCGCTTCGGGCCAAATTGCAAGCCCGAGAAGATGTGCAGCGCATGCGCGAGTATTTGTTTGTAGGCCTGCGTGGTGAAGCTCAAGCTCAGTGGAAAGCTGTGATCAAAGCGCTAGATACTGAAGAGCGGGCCGAGTTGTCGCTACTGGTTCTAGATTGGGGGTGGTACGACCGGGCGATTGTGAGCAATGCCCGCACAGCCTACAGCGATGATTTGCGGGTAAGATTTCCCTTTGCTTACCGCGACACGTTAAAAGATGAAGCTGCACGTAATCGGCTTTCATGGCCTTGGGTATATGGGGTGGCGAGGCGAGAGAGTCTGTTTCAGCCGGAGGTGCGCTCGGGTGCTGGCGCTGTCGGTCTGATGCAAATGATGCCGGCCACCGCCCGCGATGTGGCACAGCGTACAAAGAAGAAACTCTACACCGGCGCCTTGGAAAACCCTGAGTTCAGTTTGGCGCTGGGAACTTACTACTTGCGTTACTTGCTTGATCGATTTAAAGATCACCAGGTGATGGCAACTGCAGCCTACAACGCAGGCTTGTCGAGAGTGCCGCGCTGGTTAGATGACAAACCCATGCTGGCCGATCGATGGGTGGAAAGTATCCCTTACCGCGAGACTCGTGACTATGTGAAGGCGGTCATGGCCTACGCTACCGTCTATGATTGGCGTAGCGATGGCGAGGTCGATGTTCGCCTAA
>JBMYWE010000114.1:0-7420 GCA_049607125.1 Granulosicoccaceae bacterium
GTCGCGCGCGCGACTAAGAATGCTCAAACCCGACATGCTATCGCGTTCGGCCTAGACTTGAAAGGCATTGCAGTAAGACAGGTCAAAAATCACGCAAAAAAAGCGCACTAAACCGGCCCGCCTGCGTCATAGGGGAGCAATCGAAACCGACTGCTTCAGTGAAAGACGTATAGCAAAACCACCCCGAGCAGCATCATCACCAAACCAAAAGAACGCAAGCTCTGATCTGGCAATTTGCTCAGCTGCTCGACAGCGGAGCGATAAGCGCTGGGGGAGATAAAGGGCAACAGCCCTTCAATCACCAACACCAGCGCTAGGGCAACAAGTAGCTCCGTAGGCACTAGTTGCCACGCCCTCCCTCATAGAAGAATTTGAAAAACGGCGTGTCGGGGTCCAACACCATCACGTCGCCATCACCACGAAAGGACTTTTTGTAGGCATCAAGACTGCGCGTGAAGCTGTAGAATTCCGGGTCTTTGCCAAAGGCCTTGGCGTAGATACCGGCTGCTTCCGCATCACCCTCACCGCGAATAGCTTCAGACTCTGCGTAGGCCCCGGCCAATATTTCTTCACGCTGGCGATCAGCGTCGGCACGAATGCCTTTGGCCTTCTCTTCACCGCGAGAGCGGAAGGCGCGGGCAACCGTCGCCCGCTCCTTACTCATGCGGCTAAACACCGAGTCGGACACGTCTGCGGGTAGCTCTACTTTTTTCACGCGTACATCGATAATGGCAATGCCTAGATCGCGCGCATTGATATCGGTTTGCTGTCGCACCTCCTCCATCAGAGCCAGGCGCTCTCCGCTGACCACTTCTTGCACGGTTCGCTTACCGAAGGCGTCGAGGGTCGTCTTTTTGACAAACTGCGCCAGCAGTTGAGCTGCACGACGCTCGTCTCCGCCAGCCGAGCGATAGTATTTCTCGGCATCGTCGATACGCCACTTGACAAAAGAATCGACCACCACGTTTTTCTTCTCGCTGGTCAACACCAGCTCGGGCTGGGCGTCGAGCGACATAATGCGGCTGTCAAACTTGTAGACGCGCTCGAGCAATGGCAATTTAAAGTGCAACCCCGACTCATATTTTCTATCGTTGACTTCACCCAAAAAGAGCTTTATTCCCAACTCTGTCTCTTTGACGTGAAAGGTACATGTGGCGGCAACCAGCACGGCGAAACCCGCAACCGTGACGCCTATTCGTGCAATATTTGACATTATCGACTCCTCGAACGGTTGCTGCTAGTCGATGAACTTTGCTTAGAACGTGAATCACGCTCTTCGATAAAGCGCGAGATGGCCGCAGGTGAGATAGATGGCTGCTGCCCGCCCTGCTCGTTGTTGCTTGATGGAGCACCCTGGCGCCCCCCCATTGGCAAATACAACAAGCTGTTGCTCTCGTCGTCGATCATCACCTTTGAAGAGCTGCTCATGACATCCGTCATGGCATCCAAATAGATGCGCTCACGCGTCACCTCTGGTGCCTTTTGGTATTCGACCAAGAGATCAGAAAAGCGCTTCGATTCACCCTCCGCGGACTTAACTACGCGGGTTCGGTAACCCTTGGCGTCTTCGAGCAACTGCGCCGCATCACCGCGCGCCTGCGGAATGATTCCGTTGGCGTAGGCCTCTGCCTCGTTGATGTAGCGTTGTTCATCCTCACGTGCTTTGATCGCATCAGAGAAGGCTTCCTGCACTTCGGCTGGCGGCTGCGCGGACTCCAAGTTCACGGTGGTAACCAGTAGACCGGTTTTGTAGATATCCAATGATTCTTGCAGTGTTTGCAGCGTACGTGCTGCAATAGCGTCGCGGCCCTGGGTGATGATGAAATCCATGGTCTCTTTACCAATGACTTCACGCACGGCACTCTCAGCCACTTCTTTTACCGCCCGATCTGGGTCACGGTTGTTGAAGAGATAGTCTTCGGCGCTTTTGATCACGTACTGGACGCCCATGTCGATCTCGACGAAATTCTCGTCTTTGGTCAGGATCTGCTGGTCGCGCAACGAAATAGAGCGATTTTGATCGACGTTGACACGCTGCATCGACTCAAAAGGCCACGGCCAATGCCAATTCGGACCCGGCATCTTGGTGCTGACAAAGGCGCCGAAGCGCGTGACCACGCCTCTTTCTGCGGGCTGAACGATGAAGAACCCTGTAGCCAACCAAGCGATCAAGGCAATAGCGGCGATAATACCGATACCCTTGCCGCTGAAGTTGACCGGCTGAGCACCACCGCCAGAACCGGAGCCACCGCCACCGGAACCGCCGGACTTTGAGCCCAACACTTGATTGACTTTCTTCTTGATATTGCCAATCACCTCATCGAGGTCGGGTGGCCCATTATCATTGCCACCCCAAGGATCCCGGTTTTTGTTTCCACCCGGCTCATTCCAAGCCATCAGATTCTCCAGTTAAGCGCTGACCTCACTCGCCAGCAATCGTTACATCAACAAATTCAATAAGCTAAGCACAAGTTCTAACACCAGAGCTCCGCCCTAAAAAACTAAGATAAGGCCTGAACACCTTGATTCAAGTCCTTAGTAGACTCATTCCACCGATCGTCGTTCAGCGCAACCGCCTATTCTAGCTTGTCCACAGTGGCAATGCTTCTAATTCCACCTCACCACGTTTGGCCAGACGCTGCCATTCGATCTCATCTACATCGACCTGCAAGCTAAACTCGCCCGAATCACCGACGCTCTCCTCGACAATTGCGCCTAACTGGTACAGCGATGCACGAAGCTTGCCCTGCGAGGCATTCAGCTGGAGCTCACCGCGCCGACGGCTAACCGCCAAATACTCGACCACCGCATCGTGCAGCAGGTCTAGACCCTCACCCGTAAGTGAGCTGAGCCAGACTCGAGTTACCCGCCCTTCTTCGTCGCGATCTATGCGCGGCTGCTCGCCTCGCAAGTCTACCTTGTTATAGACGGTGAACGACGGTACCTCTGTCGCCCCCACCTGCTCCAGCACCGAATCCACCTCGTGCTCAAACTCAGCACGCCGGGGGTCGGCGGAATCAACCACCCGCAGCAGCAAGGTCGCCTCGGCGCTCTCTTGCAAGGTGGCGTGAAAAGCCTCCACCAATTCATGCGGCAAGTCACTGACAAAGCCCACCGTGTCTACAATGACGGCCTCTAAGCCAGGAAACAGCTCTAGCTTGCGCAAAGTGGGGTCGAGGGTGGCAAACAGGCGATCGGCGGCGTAGACACCGGCGTTAGTCAGCGCATTAAAGAGAGTTGATTTGCCCGCGTTGGTGTAACCCACCAGCGATACTGTAGCCACTTGCGCGCGCTGGCGAGCCGCGCGATTGAGCTCTCGCCGCTGACGCACTTCGTCTAGATCTTTGCGTAGGCGCTTAATTCGCACAGCCAGCAGCCGACGATCTGTCTCGAGCTGGGTCTCACCTGGCCCGCGTAGACCGATTCCCCCTTTTTGCCTTTCAAGGTGCGTCCAGCCTCGCACCAGTCGCGTCGACAAATGCCGCAGCTGCGCCAACTCGACTTGCAGCTTGCCCTCATGACTACGCGCACGCTGCGAGAAAATATCAAGGATCAATCCCGTGCGATCGAGCACGCGACACTGCAAAATCTGCTCGAGGTTTCGCTCTTGGGAGGGAGACAAGCTGTGGTTAAAAATAACCAAGTCTACAGACTCTAGACGGCAGCGATCGGCGATTTCCTGCGCTTTACCCGAACCGACAAACAAACGACTATCAGGCTTGTCGCGTGAGCCGCGCACCACATCGACCACCTCCGCACCAGCAGATGTGGCCAGCTCCTCGAATTCTTGGATCACCCCTTCATCGACAGCCTCGCGACCGAGATCAAGGTTCACCAATAAAGCGCGGCTACCGCCGCCGTGACGCTCAAACACTAGTGTTTTGACAACCGATAAATTAGGGCGCAGCGGCCAGAGTGTTGACAGGCTAGGCCGAAATATTCTTGCGGCGCGAACGACACCCGCCCACCTAGCTGAACGAGAAACCCCGACGCCTTAGTCGTGGCTTCATCGGTTAGTCCGTGACAAACCTTCATCGGGAAAAACAGAGAGCTCAGTCCGAGCCTCCCTCTTCAAGCTCACCATCGGGGGTGATCTTGACGGGACGTTGCGGAACGACAGTGGAGATGGCGTGCTTGTAGACCATTTGACTGACGCTGTTTTTCAGTAGAACGACAAACTGATCAAATGAATCAATCTGGCCTTGCAGCTTGATGCCGTTGACGAGATAGATCGACACTGGCACCCGCTCGCGGCGAAGTGCGTTCAGGAAGGGCTCCTGAAGCGTATGACCCTTGGCCATTATTATTTTTCTCCAATCAGCCAGCGCTAACAATCCGTGACACTGCGCCCTGGGTTGATGCTCGAGACTGAGGTATTTCAACGCGAAAAAGCCATCGGCTTCGTACTTAAGCCCCAAGTGACTCAGTGTGCACATGCTGCACGGCGTGCTCATCACACGACAATAACTCAGGGAAGTACTGACAATAGCAGTTCGGCCATACCAACTCAAATATAATCACCACTCATTTGACGTGGGCAAGAACGAAGCAAATCAACCCTTTTGGCCACTATCTATTATCGACTAAAATTCATCCAACCTACTTGACGTTTACGTAAACGTAAACTTAGAATAGCTCCAAAGTTGCAGCCATGCCGCACGGCAAGCCAATGCGCATAGACTGCCCAAATTGCACCTTATTTGCGCTATCTTGCTGCTTTATAAACAACGCAGCCCGGCGAGACAAACCAGCATACGAGTACTGCTTAAAACACTAATATAAAAAGAAACTCGTCGCTCCGGGTTCGCTGGAGTGACCAAAAGAGATCCAACTGGAGAGCACGATGACCGAGACTTTTGATGCCGTATATTCCCGTTCTATAGAGAACCCTCAGCAGTTTTGGGGAGACTTGGCCAAAGACGTCCACTGGCACAAGTCGCCGCAGAAGGTTCTGGACGACTCCAACAGCCCGTTCAACCACTGGTTCCCAGACGGAGAATTGAACGCCTGCTACAACGCTCTGGATTTGCACGTCGAACAAGGTAATGGCGATCGCACGGCACTTATCTACGACAGCCCCGTCACCGACACCGTGCGCCGTTACAGTTTCTCTGAAATGCGCGACGAAGTAGCCAAACTCGCCGGCGCGCTACGCGACCAAGGTGTCAGCGCCGGTGACCGAGTATTGATCTACATGCCCATGATTCCACAGGCCACCATGGCCATGCTGGCCTGCGCCCGCATCGGCGCGGTGCACTCGGTCGTCTTCGGCGGATTTGCCGCCAACGAACTTGCAGTACGCATCGACGATGCACAGCCCGTGGCTATTCTCGCTGCCTCCTGTGGCATCGAAGGTGCGCGCGTAGTCGAGTACAAACCCCTGCTCGACGAAGCAATCGAACTTTCCAGCCACAAGCCCAGCGCCTGCTTTATTTTGCAGCGCCCACAAGCGCAAGCTTCGATGCTCGATGGTCGCGACTTGGACTGGGAGTCCACCACCGCTGCGGCCAGCCCTGCCGACTGCGTGCCAATGCCTGCCAACGCGCCTCTCTATGTACTTTACACATCTGGCACAACTGGACAGCCCAAAGGCGTCGTGCGCGACACCGGCGGCTACGTTGTTGCACTGAAGTGGTCCATGGGAGCCATCTACGGCGTACAACCGGGTGATGTATTTTGGGCTGCCTCTGATGTTGGCTGGGTGGTCGGACATTCATACATCTGCTATGGCCCACTGTTCAACGGCAACACCACCGTGATGTTTGAGGGCAAACCCGTTGGCACACCGGACCCAGGGGCTTTCTGGCGCGTGATTGCCGATCACAAGGTGAAGGTACTGTTCACCGCCCCCACCGCCTTCCGCGCTATCAAAAAAGAAGATCCAAATGGCGAGTACATTGGCAAGTACGACTTGAGCTCACTCGAAGCCTTGTACCTAGCGGGCGAGCGCTGTGATCCGGACACCCTCGAATGGGCACAAACAAAACTGCAACTACCGGTGATCGATCACTGGTGGCAGACCGAAACTGGCTGGTCTATCGCCGCCAACTGTCGCGGCATTGAACTACTGCCCGTCGTGCCAGGCTCGCCCACACGTCCCGCACCGGGCTACGAGATGGATGTGCTCGACAGCGAAGGTCAACCGGTTGAAGCCGGTGACATCGGTGCACTGGTGGTCAAATTGCCACTACCTCCCGGCACCTTCCCCACCCTCTGGAATGCACCAGATCGCTACGTCAGCTCTTACTTTAGTGCCTACCCCGGCTACTACGAGACAGGCGACGCGGGATACATCGACGAGAACGGCTACGTGTTTGTTATGGCCCGCACCGACGATGTCATCAACGTAGCTGGACACCGCCTCTCAACCGGAGGCATAGAAGAAGCGCTGGCTGGTCACCCTGACGTTGCCGAATGTGCCGTGATGGGCGTGGCCGACCAACTAAAAGGACAACTACCCGTAGGGCTTTTGGTTCTAAGCGACGGCTGCAACCGCCCGCACGAAGAGATCGTCAAAGAGTGTGTGCAAAGAGTTCGAGACCAAATCGGCCCAGTAGCTGCATTTAAAATAGCCACTGTGGTTACGCGCTTGCCCAAAACCCGTTCGGGCAAAATATTGCGTGCCACCATGCGCTCTATCGCCGATGGTGCCGATTGGAAAATGCCAGCCACTATCGACGACCCCGCTATTCTCGCCGAGATCGGCGAGTCATTAAAAGCACTGGGTTACCCCAAAGCTTAAAGCCTTAAAAAAGGCACCACCCACGCGCATCGCCGCGTGGGCTCTATCAACCTAATTCGAAGAGAAAAGCATGCAAGATATCTTGGAGCAACTCAAAGAGAAGCGCGAGGCGGCCCGCATGGGTGGCGGCCAGCGCCGCATCGATGCCCAGCACAACAAGGGCAAGCTGACCGCACGCGAGCGACTGGACATTTTGCTCGATGCCGACAGCTTTGAAGAGTGGGACATGTTCGTGGAGCACAATTGCCACGACTTCGGTATGGAACAAGAGCACATCCCAGGCGACGGCGTCATTATTGGTCGCGGCACCATTAACGGACGCCTTGTGTTTGTATTCAGCCAAGATTTCACCGTCTACGGCGGCAGCCTATCGGCCGCTCATGCCGGCAAAATATGCAAACTGATGGACAACGCCATGAAAGTCGGCGCCCCGGTCATCGGCCTCAATGATTCGGGCGGCGCTCGCATCCAGGAAGGCGTCGCCTCCCTCGGTGGCTACGCCGATGTCTTTCAGAAAAATGTCCTCGCCTCCGGCGTTGTCCCGCAAATCTCGGTAATCATGGGGCCCTGCGCCGGTGGTGCCGTTTATTCACCGGCAATGACGGATTTCATTTTCATGGTCAAGGACTCTTCTTATATGTTCGTGACCGGTCCTGACGTTGTTAAAACCGTCACTCA
>JBMYWE010000115.1:0-7406 GCA_049607125.1 Granulosicoccaceae bacterium
GAGGTGACTGGCCTTTACCAGCGCCTCATAAATGTCCAATTGATTAAAAGGTGATTCGGCCGTAGAAAGGGTGCTTTGAAATCTAGCGACTGACTGAATGAGCGTACGCATGTTTCTCGATTCTCAGGTGGTCTCTAATTTGTGCTGGCATCATGTCGGACTGAAGCCGGAAAAGAACGCAAATTTCCCAGAGATTACTTAAAAAGGTATATAACAAGCATGTATTAATTGGTGAATGAGAGTGCTTCGATGTTGCTACAGTTGCTCTTAATTTAGAGCGTAAATAGCTTTCAGAGCGGAGTCACACAAGTTTCACGGATCCCACATAAAATGCTTATTCTGGTGATAAACGCAGGCTTGGGCGTTGGCTGAAGTTGGTGTTTTCGTCTAGCACGGAGGTTGGGCTTTGGGGTGGAAGAAAGCCATTGGTGGAGTTGTCGGCGTTGGCCTAGTGATGACACTGGGTTGGCTGGTTTTTGATACTACATTTCATCTGACAGGTGACTACGAGTTTTGCACCAGCTGTCATTCACACAAACCGATTGGCACGTCTTATCGAGCTGATCTCCACGGTGGAAATAACAGCTCTGGCTGGCGCGCGACTTGTAGTCAGTGTCATATCTCACACAAGAGCTCCTTTCACTACCTCTTCGTTAAAGGCGTGCATGGTGTCGTTGATCCCACCATGGAAGTACTCAAAGACAGCTATGACATTGATTGGCACGGGCATCGCGAGAAGCGAGCCGAGTACACCTTTGATTCGGGGTGCTTGAGTTGCCATAAACTTCTCGCGACACAGACGCTGGCGAATACTCGTGCTGTCTTACCCCACCGAGATTACTTTCGTGCCTTGGACAATGGCAAGGAGGTGCGCCCCTGTGTCGAATGCCATGAACATGTCGGACACAAGAATTTAGGCCAGCATTTAGAGCAGGCCGGATGGCATCAACAAGATGTCAACATTATAGGGAGCGATTGATGAAAGGATTGAGAACACTAGAGCTTTCAGTATATGCGCTAGCATTGTTGTCGTTTTCAGGTGTGGCGATAGCGGATTCAGGTAACACTGAAACTATCGACAGCCAGACTAGTGGCTTAGA
The DNA here is from genome assembly GCA_049607125.1 of Granulosicoccaceae bacterium. GTDB lineage: Bacteria > Pseudomonadota > Gammaproteobacteria > CALCKW01 > CALCKW01 > CALCKW01. The sequence goes on from JBMYWE010000115.1 coordinate 1,101, forward strand.
TGTTACTACGGCCAAGACGATTAAAATTCAGCGCGCTCACAACGCGCTTAGCAAGTCTTGTGTGGATTGCCACGCTCAGGAGTTCCCTGGGCAAGTGACGGACTGGAAGGAGAGTCGCCACGCTCACGCGGGTGTTACCTGTGTTGACTGCCACGGCGTTGTGGCTGGCTCCCCAATGGCAATCGAGCACGCCGAGACCTTTGTCAGCCCTCTGGTTTCACCAAAAACCTGCGGTCGTTGTCACTCAGATGCCAAAAAACAGTTTGATAGCAGTGGCCACTTTCGGGCCTATCGGCAAATCATACCCAAAGACAGCCTGCATGCCTTGACACAAGTACACGAAGGTCAAGGCATCCCCGAACTCAATGGTGCGCCATCTGAAACAGGGTGTATGCAATGCCACGGAACCGAAATCAAGCTAGATGGGCAGGGGCGGCCCACGCCTGAAACTTGGCCCAATAACGGTATGGGCAACATTTACCCTGACGGCAGCACCGGCAGTTGTACGGCGTGTCATAGTCGGCATAAATTTGATATTGCTGAAGCACGCAAACCTTCGGCTTGCGCGTCTTGTCATTTGGGGCCGGATCATCCCAATATTGAAATATTTAATAACTCCAAACATGGCCACATTTTTAATACCGATAGCAGCGATTGGCGCTGGGATAGTGCACCGGATGCCTGGGAGCCAGGAGACTATCGCGCCCCAACTTGTGCCACCTGCCATGAGCGGTATTGGCGAGTTGCAAGTGACGCACAATATCTCGGAGCGACTCTATTGGAATCTTTGGGCGAAGGAATCAAAAGTGCGCAACTCTGACGACGTACTCAGTCCATTGTTGGGTGACGGAGAGCAGGGTCGTGCCAAGATGAAGCAAGTGTGTCGCTCTTGTCATTCACCTACGCACACAGATGGTTTTTTCTCGCAGGGCGATAAAGCTGTTCGACTTTACAACCAAGGCTATTATCAACCCGCTACCCAAATGTTGAATGACCTCAAAGAACGCAAGCTGCTGAAAGACAATCCATGGGCGGACGAGTTTCAGATAACCTATTACTATTTATGGCACCATGAAGGTCGCCGTGCGCGCCAAGGCGCCATGATGGGCGCAGCGGATTACGCCCGCTGGCATGGGTTCTTTGAGCTACAACAAGACTTATACAAGCTCGAGCAGATTTATCAGAAGAGAATAAACAACAACAGCATTGAAGAATAGAAAGCGTCATTACTCAACTGGCCTGGAGTGCTGTGCGATCAAGCGCTGCTCCAGCTCCAGCCAGTGCGACACGCCACTTTAAGGGCACTGATGCACTAGGAGTAATTGAAGCGTGGCGTCCGTTTTTTGTGTTGGATTGTTGAACAAGTAGCGTTTCCCGTGGCAGGCGGCTAATTTTTTGGAGGCGCTAAAGACCCACGCTCTATAAGTGATGTATTCAGCTTTATTTGGGCGGCAGGAATGTCTCTAGAAAAGGAGGTGAGTATGGAAGCGGATTGCCTGCCCATCTGTCTATGCGGTACGTGGATAGTGGTTATACCCGGGTCTACGGCACTTGCAATTTCTAGATCATCGAAGCCGGTAATCGAGACATCAGCGGGTACTTTAAGCGCCAATTCCCGGGCTCGTTTTAGTGCCCCTACAGCCTGTACATCGTTTCCGCACATTACCACGCTTGGTATATTATCTGCCTGCATCAGCTTTTCAAAAGCATTACCCGCTTCATCGATCGAATAAGGTGTTTCGATAACAGGCATCGCGTCTGGGTCAAGTCCCGCGAGGGCCAAAACCTTTTGCGCCCCGAGAATGCGGTCGGCCGCCCGATCGTTGTTCTCGCGCTCTGCGCATATAAAAGCAAAGTGTCGATGTCCAAGCTCGATCGCTTTTTGTGTTAGCTCACCCGATGCCAATGCATTGTCAAACCCGACCATGTGGTATTCAGAAGACGGATCGTAGTTCCATGCCAATACAAACGGAATGTCTCGCTTTTCCAGGAAGCGATAGATGGAGTCACTTCGGCTTTTCCCAATCAGCATCAGTCCATCGGCTCCACGGGCCACCATGGCGCGGATTTGTTGTTCTTCGACTTCCGGGTCGTAGTATGAACCAGATACCAAAAGCGTTGCACCATGCTCAGTGAGTGCGGTTTGGAAAGCTTGTAGACCACGCGCGAATATGGCGTTATCCAGCGTCGGAATGATGGCGCCATATGTATTGGTGCGCTTAGAGGCTAGTGCTTTGGCGCCAAAGTTAGGAGAGTAGCCCAGTTCGAGAACTGCAGCGTCAACTTTACCGCGTGTCGATTTAGCCACACGATCAGGAGTGTTCAGGCATCGCGAAACCGTAGCCGTCGAGACTTGAGCGAGTTTTGCCACATCCTCAAGAGTAGGGAGTTGCAGGTTATTCATCCGAAAACGGGTTGTCCAAGTGTTTGCTTTGGTTGATTTTGCCATACGTATGAGAAATTCTCTTTACATCCATTGATGTAAGCGCTTGCATTTTTATATGTAAGCGCTTACATTTGTGTGTAGTCAGCATTGGATAGCATCACTGTAGCGTTCATCTTTTGTCTGACTTGGCCCACATCTGAGGATCAACGCATGTATCTACTGACTTCAATTGCGCTGTTTGCTCTGTTCGCAGCAAACGTGCTGATGGGTTCTTTGAATGACGCGGCATTCCTGAATGATGTCAGCGAAATGTTGTTGTTGCTCTGTGTTTCAATTTTTTTTGTGGCAGCCATTCTGAAAGCAGAGCGCGACTCGAAAAAACAATAGCTTGCATGTAAAGCGGGGAGACACCTGCATCGCGGCTAGAAAATCATTACATCTAAAGTGAGGAAAGAGCATGATCGAGCAAATTGAAGAAAAGCAACTGCTAGAGCGCAGAAACTTCCTTAAACTTTCAAGCACTGGAGCATTTACGGCCGCAGTGATAGCTGCCAGTGGCGGTTTTTTATGGTCTGAAGAGGCGGTTGCGGCGACGAAAAAGGAAGAAAAATCACGTGAGAAAGCCGCCGAACATGTCATGACGATCGCTACCGCTTATGCGCTGGGCGCATCTCGTAGCTATCCGATCATGCAGCTTGATTTAAAAGAGAACATCCAAAACGTGTCTCGCGGCAAGATCTACGTCAAGTTGGCTCCGGCTGGGCAGCTGGGTGCTGGCGGGGCGTTGGCGCAGAAGGTTCAAGGGGGAACTATTCACGCAGCGCAACATTCTTTGTCTAACTTCGCGCCCTTTGCACCGGTGGTTGATTTAATCAATATGCCGTATTTTTGTGGCGCTAACCAACGTTTTGTTAATTTGGTTAACTCGGACACTTGGAAAGCTGAAGTTCATCCGAAAATTGAGGCGAAGGGTTTCAAGGCCCTTTTTTACGTGGTAATAGACCCACGTGTCGTGGCTGTCCGCAAAGGTGGCGCGGGTGCGGTAATGACGCCGGATGATCTGGATGGGGTCAAGTTTCGTGTACCGGGTTCCAAGATGTTGCAGCAATACTATCGCATGGCTGGTGCCAACCCGACTCCAATTGCTTGGGGTGAAACGCCTTCCGCAATCAAGCAAGGTGTTGCGGATGCGCTCGATCCATCTGTGGGAGCATTGTATGTTTTTGGGTTTAAAGATGTGCTGAGCCACGTGACCTTCACACAGGCCGTACCAGATAGCCAGGTGTATTCTTGTAATTTGGAGTGGTTCAATTCACTCAGCCCTGCACTGCAAGAAGCGGTCGAAGTTGCATCTGAAATGACTGCTCATCAAAACCTTGCCAAGGTCCCATCGGCTCGTAACTATGCTATGGCTGAGCTCGCTAAGTCAGGTGTAGAGTTCCATTCTCTCAGCGATGATCAATTGGCCCAGTGGAAAGACAAGGGTGGTTACCAGCGCAGCGAATGGGATAGCTTTAAGAAGGAATTGGCTGGATCTATGGATGCCTTTGCCAAATTGGAAGAAGCGGCAAGCACGCGTGGGCAATACTACGTTCACGACGCTTAATTAAAACTGCGTTGATTATGGCGAGCTGCCTTGTGCAGCTCGTCGTTCCATAACTCCGGTGGCTATTCCATTCAGAAGTTACCGCCTTTAATGATTGCCAACTGCCTCTTGGTTCGCAAATCGCTATCAGGCTTAAGTGACGGCATATTTATACGCTCGCGCAAGATGCTTGTGGGGCCGCCGTATGAAGCAAAAAATGTTTGATGATAGCGAATGCTGTTCTCAGCTACTTGGCAAGTGGGGAGCAACGTAATGACAAAGTTTTGGAAGTCTATTGACAAGCACGGAGAAGGTTGGGCTTTGTTAGCCTTCTATGTGATGTTGGTGATCACCATGGCAATTGAAGTGGTGAGACGAGAAGTTTTTGCCTATTCATCTATTTGGGGTGAAGAGATAGTTCGCTATTCGTTTATTTATCTCGCTTGGATTGGCGCAGCAACAGCAGTGCGAGAACGTGCGCATATCCGTATCGACGTCTTGATGCACTACGTCAGTCCTCAAATCAAAACACTGCTGTATATGTTTGGCGACATTGTGATGTTTGTCGTGGCTTGTATTGCACTGTATTGGTCTTTTGAAACGTTGTTGGTCTCAATGAAATTTGGCTCGGTGACTCATGGTTTGCGTATCTCTCTAGCTTGGTTTTTGGCGGCTGTGCCCATTGGTTTTTTATTGATGATCTGGCGCTTGGTGCAATCATTCCTGCGTGATCTTCGCGACTTTCGAACCGGGACTCCCGTGTTTGAAGGCAATAAACTTTTCGATTGAGGCTATAAACTATGCTCTGGGATGAATCCTTAAATAGTGCAGTCGAGCTTGGGCCGGAATTTTTTATTCCCGTTCTACTGTTTGTTGTTCTCTGCGCGCTAGCCGTGCCTGTATGGGCGGCCATTGGTAGCGCTGCTATTTTGCTGTTGTTGTTATCCGGTGCCTTGCCTCTTTCTCTGGTTGGGGAGTCTCTTTTTGATGGTATTGATGCCTTTGCCTTAACTGCAATTCCCTTATTCATTCTGACCGGCGATGTGCTGGTTCGCACTGGTCTCAGTCGAAAGTTCCTTGATGTGGCAGAAGCACTTACCTGTTGGACCAAGGGAGGATTCGGTTCAGCAACTGTGTTGGTATGTGGTATGTTCGCGGCGATATCTGGCTCGGATGCCGCAGGTGCTGCAGCGGTTGGTCGTATGACAATTGACCGCTTGGTAGAGAGTGGTTATCCCCGTCCGTATGCCTGCGCATTGGTGGCCGCGGGTGCATGTACTGGAATTCTGATTCCGCCGTCAATCGCTTACATAGTTATCGGCTTGGTTCTTGGTATATCGGCGTCAACTTTGTTTTTAGCGGCTGTTATACCGGGACTTGCCATATTGATCGGAATTCTAATTACAAATGTGGTGGTGAATCGAATACACAACTACGAAGGAGGTGAGCCGATTTCCTTTGGAGAGTGGGCCTCAAACCTAGGGCGCACTGTTGGGCAGGGTTGGTATGCCTTTTTAGTCCCTGGCATTATCTTTTACAGTATTTTCTCCGGTCGTCTCACACCTACGGAGGCAGGTGCTACTGCTGTAGTCATCACAATCATCATCGGTTTTATTTTGGGAACACTTAAACTATCCGACTTTCCTGCGATGCTGATGAGCTCTGCAAAAGTCAATGGTGTTATTTTACCGATCATCGCTTTTTCGCTACCACTGGCTCAGGCTTTGGCTGTCATGGGTGTTCCACAAGGTTTTGTTGAGTCCGTTACCTCTATTACCGAAGACCCTTACTTGCTTATCCTGCTGATGATATTTATTCTCATCTGTGCTGGCTGCGTCATGGAGACCACGCCTAATATTGTTATATTGGCGCCAATTCTCAAGCCGCTCGCAGACGAAATAGGTATGAACGAGATTCAGTTTTGTATCATGATGATTTCAGCTCTTGGCGTTGGTTTTATTACCCCTCCACTGGGATTGAATTTATTTGTTGTATCGGGGATTACAGGCGAGTCCATACTTAAAATTGCTGCGCGTGCCGGACCGTTTGTGCTGGGCATGTTGGCTGTGGTGCTGCTTATTGCCTATGTACCTGCAATTTCGACCAGTCTATTACCAGCAATTTATCAATAGGAAATACACACAATGGCATTGGAATATTTGAAAAAGGCGACGCTCACGTCGACGTCTGACGTGGCTGATGTAAGCCAAACAGTCAAGGAAATCCTTGACGCCATCGAAACGGGTGGAGACGACGTGGCTAGAGAGTATGCCGCCAAGTTCGACCAATACGAGGGAAGCATTGTCCTTAGTGACGATGAAATTGAAGCAGCATG
>JBMYWE010000116.1:0-7363 GCA_049607125.1 Granulosicoccaceae bacterium
GAATTTGAAAGTGAGCACCCAACCGCAACTTCGCTCCTCAATAACATCGCAACGACACTGAGCTCGATGGGGATATAGGCGCATTGCCAAACCAGAGATCGGTTTTAAAATAAGCCGATCATTGGCCAGCTTGATCGAGGCCCAGCTCTCCTTGTAATTTTTTAGTCAATCCGAGTGAAACGAGACGGTGAGATTCCCGCAGTAGCTCCTCCAGCTCGCTGTCGTCATCTGTGGCCTGAATCCATTTCATGCCGCGAGAGGCCAGATAAGGCGCCGGTCTAAAGCCCGGCTGCCCTCTTAACACCTCAAAATCGAAATCAGATGTTTTAAACGAAAATGCAGGCTTATCCTCGGGTTGCCAACCACCAATAGCGAAAATTTTGCCACCCACTTTCCAAACATGTGCACCCCCCCATTGCACTACATACGTAGCTGCAGTAAGCGACGCACAAAAGATGTTAAACTTCTCGTAAGTCATTGCATCACTCTTTATCGCTGCAATAAGGAATAGTTTTTTTAGTGTTTATACCAACCTAGGCACTTTTTCTTGTAGCAGCATTATCAATGAGGTATCCATAAACTCATAGTCATCGGGGATGTCTAGGCTCACCAGACGCTGCTCGTTGATTGCCGCGCCAAAAAGTGCCTTCAATTTGCGTTTATGCCCGTTTTCCATCACAAATATAACATCAGCCCACTCCATGTCTTCGAGGCTGACACGTACTTGCGCGTCCTTGCTGATGCCCGCCGAAGCTACATGCCAGCCCTCAACATTGCAGAAAATGGCTTCAGCCGTCGGGCTTCTAAGTTTGTTTTTACTGCAGAGAAACAATATGCGCTTATCTTGCACAAATTCACCTGAAATTAAGGTTCAACACTAGGCCGCCTCGCCTTCGTGTAAACGAGAGATTTCCGTAAATTTCTCCAATACAAAATCTTGGATCTCATCAGGCCAATCGGCAATAGCCGCGACAAAGCCGACCCGACTATTGCGGTACAGTGCACGACCTGCCTCCTCAAACCCAGGGCTATCACCGAGAAACAACAACATAAACTTATCCAGCTGCTGTTGCTTTAAAGTAATTCTATCTTCAACAGTGGCGTTGCGCTGCGCCATCTCAACCAGCCGACGCAAAGTCACGGAAGCGCCCCCGCGTTGATTCGCTAACCAATCCCAGTGTCTTGGCAGTAGGGTCACTTCCTTGGACACCACCCCCAGTTTTGGTCGCCCTCGCTTGACAGGCTGAGGTTGTCCATCGAGTTCAGCGGGCAATTGCAACAACACTTGTTCTAGATCACCGTGCCAGTCAATTTCAATGCGACGACAGCTATCGCGCTCAACCACGATAGGTTCAATGTCATCTTTGATCGACTTGACGTAGGCAATCACCTCTCTGAGTTCACCGCAGATAAGGAGTTTTTGCTGATGTATGGCTAGATAGTTCATGGTGCCTCCAATTCTCAAGACACAATATTACCCCTGTATTAATAAAATAATCAATATACCCGGGTATAAATAGATGATCGGTGCAGCCCCAGCAGCCCGTGCAAAAACGGGTGTCGTCGCGAGAGCGTGCCGGTTTGAGTCAAATTTGCCACCGATTTGAGGCGAATAGCCTAGCTATTTAACGAAAATCGGGGGGAGATTTGGCTAAATCCAGTGCGTTCGCAGCAGGCAGCAGTTCTTGAACGGGCTGCTGGAGCAGCAAACCTATCTAAGATTCGGCTCGATCTTCTTTGAGCATCAACCGCTCAAAGACAAAACTACCAAAGGGAATAAAGGCCGCGATCGTGCCTAGCACCAGTTTAAGGCTATCAATCAGGCCCACACCCAACGCGCTTATCAGCGCCAAGATGTACAACAAAAAAGCCATTCCGTGTACCGGGCCCAGCAGTGATACCGCTTCAGGCATACCCAGTTTATGTTTCAACGGAACGGCGACAAATAACAACAATAACAGCGTGCTGCCTTCAATGAGAGCGATGGTGCGAAGTCTCGGGAGAGTGATCATAAAGAACTATTTGCGACAAAACGACAGTGGCGAATACTAACCGCTAGCCCGCTGTCACACAATCTGATCGCCAGGCCAAAATCGGGTACCACCGAGGAAAAGCTACACTCAGCCTATCAAGCAAGCGCAGGATGCGCAGGAGGCCCAAAATGTTTCGTCTATGGAAGTTAGCGATAAGCTCGCTGCTTAGCACTCAGCTAATGGCAGGGGAAGTCTGTCCTCCTCTCGCCACTCAACCCTCTGATGCAGAGCTATACCAGGCGCTTGACTTACAACCGCAGCCCGCACGAGCGATGCTTTATCAAGTGCGCAAAGGCCGTCTGAATAGCTTGCTCTTCGGCACCACCCACCTGGGGCCGCCATTGATCAAACAAGCCTCCCCGCGCGTTATATTGGCGCTTTTAAAAAGCAAGACGCTTGTCGTTGAAGCGATACCGGATCAACAGAGCGCACAGCAATGGTACGCGCTGAGTACTGCCGCCGAGCCACTGCCACTTGCCCGCGAGCTAGGACCACAGTTGTATAAAAAGTATTTGAGGCTGGCTGCCCATGTCAAAGTACCGCCGACGCGCGCCGCTCAGTTAAAGCCTTGGGCGGCCATGCTCGCTATCGGTAGTCCGCCAAACCGAGATCTTGGCATCGACCAGCAACTCCTACAGCACGCGCGCCGTGCCAGACTTAAAATCAAACCTTTACAGAGCTTGGGTGAAATAGCGCAAGCGCTCAATAGCCTGAAGCTTGACGATCAAGTCACCATGCTAAGGGACACCATCTGCCAATCAGACACCTTGCCCCGCTACATGAGCCAGCTGGCGCGACTCTACGCCAGCGGAGAGCCAAAACTTATAAAAATTTACAATCGCTGGGGTCGCGAAAACGACCCTGTTTTCGCGCGTTTTACGCAGACAATGGTGAACGACCGCAACAAGGCCTTTCTAGCGACCTTGCTACGGCACCTAGAAAAGGGCGAAGTTTTTATATCGGTAGGGGCAGAACACCTCGTGGGCGAGCATGGACTAATCGCTTTATTGCAGGCCGAGGGGTACCAAGTAACTCGCCAGCCTTAAAACGCGCAATGTCAGAACTTAGTGCCCGCTCAAGATACCTCAGTGCCTACTGCAAATGCGCTGAGTCTGCAGGGACGCCAGCTTCATTTAATGGTCCCATCTCGGCCATTGTTCGGCTCAGATTCGCTCTTTTGCTCTACGCCACGGAGGTCAAAACACTGCCTTAAGGAAACTAACACTAAAAAAAGGAAGACAAAAAAGTAGCGGAACGAAGCTTGCTCGATAAAGACGACAACTACTGCTATGACACGGATGTCATTGGAGATCAAACGGTGAAAAAACTCACCCTATGGGCAATCGTCACGCTGATAAGCACCGCCAGCGCGGCCGCAGACATCGATGCCAAACTCGTGGATATTGGCGAACATTCACTGTACCTACACTGCTCTGGGGAGGGCACTCCCACGCTACTACTCGACGCCGGGCTCGGCGGCTCGCATCTCGACTGGAGCCTTGTACAGCCAGCACTAGCGTTGGACTATCGCGTTTGCAGTTACGACAGAGCAGGATACGGCCTGAGCCAAATGGGCCCTACACCTAGAGACGCGCAAAGCCTGGCCCAAGACCTGGTGGATCTGCTGCAGCACCCCCAATTTAACCCAGAGAGTGTCGTGCTTGTCGGTCACTCACTCGCCGGCTTCCACCTACGCCTAGTGAGCCAGCAATTACCTGAACGGGTACAAGCGCTGGTACTAATAGAGGCCGCACACGAAGACCAGTTTGACGAATTTTGGCAACGTGCAAAGCTACGCCTCGCACCCAAACGCGGGGATCGGATTCGACTGTCGCCGCCCGCTGTACCCAAACAACTCAAAGCGGCAACACGCGAACGAGCACTGGCTTACGCGAGCGAGCAGAAATCCTTACTGACCTTGCGTTCTGAGCTTCTAAACTTCAGTGCCAGTGCAGATAAACTAAGCCAGCAAGACACGAGGATAAGGCAACCGCTGCTAGTGATTAGCCGAGGTGAGACTCAATGGAAAACAAGCCCTGACGCCGAACTGCGAGAGGCAATCTGGCAAGAGCTACAAGCCAAACTGGTGGCTCTGAGCGACAAATCCAGCCAGCTGGTGGTCGAACACAGCGGGCACTTTGTTCACCTAGAGCAGCCAGAGCGGGTGATCAGTGCAATCGATCAATTCACGCGAAGACTGCACTCACCCGAGATGCAAGCTCTTTCGAAAAAACAACCGTGCTGCAGTGACTTCGTGGCAGCTACTACCTATCTTAACGGCTGCTGTCAGTAACGAGCCGCCGCTGCAAGTAGCTGCTGCAAACCAAGATTCTTGCAAGCGATGGTAGCTCTACAAACGAGCCAGAAAACACCTCTACCACGCCAACTTATTTAACTCTTCGTGGCGGGCTACAACGCCAACAGTAGGCACCACTAACTGACACCTTTATCACAGGCCTATGCCCTACCTCGGCCAACCCGAGGAGTCACATCAAGCGATGAGATGGATGTTAGAGTGTCCAACCGGTATGACGTGGGGGATTGGTTAAAGACCGCGCTGGAAACCAACAAACAAGCCTCGCTCGATTGCAAATTTGCGATCGAGCACAAGTGAATCGGGCTTCAAGTGCATTCAAAGAAAGATTACGGATATCCTTGAATTTCTGCAGTAAATCCGGACTTCATGCTATGGTTATGGAGCGATATTTACATGATCAATAGGAGTTTGAAAACAGTATGCGCAAACTAACATCACTTTTGGCAGCTGCAGCACTCGTCGCTGCAATCCCCATGACAGGCCAAGCAGATGGTCACCAACGCACCTTCGCTGACGTGTACGCCGACTGTGGCATTGGCGCAATGCTCTTTAGCGGCAACTCGGACAACGACCGCATCTTGGCGATTATCAGTAACGTCACTTGGGATTTGGGTACGACAGCTCATAGTTCCAATATGTCCTCGGCTGAAAACTGCAAATCCGGCGGTGCGACTGCTGCCTTGTTTATCCTTGAAAACTTGCCGCAAATCGAAGGTGATATCGCCAAGGGCGAAGGCGAGCATCTCGCTGCTGCTGTCCACACTTTCGGTTGTGAGAGCCAACTAGACAGCCTGACTGTCGAATTGCGCGAGCAAACCAAATTGGCCATTGACAACGGCAGCTACGCCACGATGGACGCTCAAGATAAATCAGCTCAGATCTACAACACGATCAACACCAGCTGCACTATCTAAAAGCTCCACCCCTTAGCCACCACCCTAGCGATGGTGGCTAAGCTATTCCTCCTGCATCCAGATTGGCGAAAGCCCTCATGACAGCCCGTCGACTTTCCCCCCACTTCGTCGCACCCAAAAAACTCGTCGCAAAACTCATCGCATTCTCGCTTTTTTTTATGACGGTATCGGCTTCGATCGCCGACACAGCTAGCTTGAAGAGTAGGCAACTAGAAGCAATCTCTGCAGAATCAAATTGGATGCGCTTGATCCATGTTGAACAAGGCGTGTTCGGTCAGTTCAAATCCGATGTGCGTTCCGAGCACTTTTACTTGAGCGGTAAAGCGCATCCGCTAGACGAGTTGAAGGCGACACTGCGCGCTTTCCATCAAGAAGATACAGCAGACAAAGAGCATGCCATCTGCCGCTTTCCGGCGCGTTATATCTGGCTCAAACAGCGAGCACCCGAGCTGCTGCAGACCCCAGTGTCTTTAAAACACTGCAAAAAACTACAACAATGGCCCGCCATGCAAAAAAATGGCGCCATCAACTTAGTTCATGTCAGCGGTTACATGGGTAACCCGGGCTCGGCCTTCGGACACCTACTACTGCGAATTGGTAAAAAATCAGATACACCAAACCGCGGACTACTGGACATAGGCATAAACTTCGGTGCCAAAATCCCACCTGCGGAAAATATGCTGATGTATATGATCAAAGGCATTGGTGGAGGCTATGACTCCAGTTTCAGCGCAGACCGACACTACCTGCGAGACCACGTCTACGCAGAATCCGAGTCGCGCGACATGTGGGCCTATGAGCTAAACCTGAGCCAAGAGCAACGCCAACTACTTCTTCTACACCTTTGGGAGCTTCGAAACACCGCCTTTAGCTACTATTTTCTGCAGAAGAACTGCGCCTGGCGAATCGCCCAGCTGCTGGAAATTGTACTCGACAAAAATATCGTGCCTAGTCTCAGGCCCTACTACATGCCAGTTGACGTTTTTCATGCTGTCGATGATCTTAGCAACGACACTGATTTCAATCTGGTGAACCGAATCAGCTTCCTGCCATCGGAAGCTCGATCAACCACCCTCAGCTTCAACACACTTGAACTGAGCAAAAAACAACGCATGCGTGAGCTAATTCGTCAGCAAGAAGCTTCAACAATAGATGATTCTTGGAGCTCGCAGGAGCTAGAGATTCTGATCGACTACAGCTCTCAGAAAATCAGCGACAGCAAAACCCAAGCTGATTTCGACGCGTGGACAACCCTTCGATTAAAAGCCCTACAGCAACGCCTCAGTACAGAGGGGTCGACATCACGGGGTACCACTTTTAGCATGCCACCTCCTGGGGAGGGCCTGCGCCATCAGATGTTGAGGCTTGGCGTCTACAACGATGAGCAAGAGGAAAAAGGCGTCACGCTTAGCGTTGCGCCATTCTCCTATGAGTCTCTAGATCGCAACCGTGGCTCACTGGCCAACGGTGTGTTTCGCGGAGGTGTATTTAACTTCGAATATCGAGATCAGCAAAGCAAGTTAGATTCTCTTGAATTGATAAAAGTTGCGCGGCTGCGTGGGCAAGCGAGTATTGAACGATCAATTTTGGATTTCGCCTGGCGTGGAAGTCTAGTGGCAGATCGCTCGTGGCGAAGCGAGTACGGTGATTTACGACCTCAATTCAATGCGGCGATTGGGCAAACCATTGGCAAACACCAGACCTCGGCCTATGGTTTGTTGCAACTCAAAAGCAATTTAAAGAGCTTTGAATTACAAGCCGGCATTGCATTGGGCGCGGTGGGATTTGTAGGTGATCACTTATCGCTACAATGGGAGAGTTCTCAGCTTTGGCACCAAGATTATGACGACGCCCTGACAACCCACACGCTACAAGCGAGATATAGGTTGGGCCGATCTCAGGCTTTTGACATCGAGTTTTCCCGCCAGCAAAAGATCAATAGCTGGCAATTGGCCTATCAATTTCGATGGTAAGTGACTGTGCATTAATTATCGCCCGTATTTGCGCGCCGCAGTTTTTCGTCAGGTCGCTGTCGGGCATGAGAAGCATAGCTTGCTATGTGCCGTGTGGCTCGCAGCGGCATGGCAGACATGGGCCTG
>JBMYWE010000117.1:0-7340 GCA_049607125.1 Granulosicoccaceae bacterium
GAAAAGGAGAAACGTAGCGTCAGTGTCAATCGCAAGAATCTTAGCGATTACATAGGTGCACCTATTTTCCCGGCAGAAAAGATATTGCAAGGGGTCGGTATCGTCACCGGTTTGGCCTGGACCTCTATGGGTGGCGCGACACTGCCTGTCGAAGCAAGCAAAGTCCACAATAAAGCACGCAGTTTTAAGCTGACCGGTAAGCTAGGCCAAGTGATGAAAGAATCTGCTGAAATTTCATATAGCTACGCCGTTGGAAACGCCGAGAAATACGGCGCCAAAACCGACTTCTTTGAGCAGGCGTTAATTCACCTACACGTACCCGAAGGCGCCACACCCAAAGATGGCCCCAGTGCAGGCGTCACCATGACGACTGCCTTGCTCTCTTTGGCCACTGGCAAAAAAATCCGCTCAGGCCTCGCCATGACGGGTGAGTTGACACTCACAGGCAAAGTATTGGCGGTGGGAGGCATCCGAGAAAAAGTTATCGCTGCGCGACGCAGCAATATCTTTGAGGTGATCCTTCCCAAGGCCAACCAATCAGACTTCGAAGAGCTACCTGAACAGATCAAACAAGGTGTTACAGCTCACTTTGCTGAGCAATATCAAGATGTTGCGAAGATCGTTTTCTCTTAAAAGCTTCGTAGAATTTAGCAGAAATTTACCCCAAACTAAGGGCAAGTGCGGTACAAATAGTGCTACGCCTTGCCCATGGCTGCAAAGAAACCTTCATCAAATCAAGCCCCTCTGGCACGGGTAGCGCGAGCTCTCGGGCGGAAGTACCTATTTGTCGCGGCGCTAGCTGCTACGCTAACGCTGGCTTTTTATAACCTAATTCAGGTCTTAGATTTCAATCCGTGGCTGCAAACCGCAGCGGCGGTACTGGTGGGCTGCACACTGCAAATCGCTGCAATAACGTGGCTACAACGCTCCGCTTTGCAAACCTTGGCTCCTATCGACCAAGCGGTCGAAAAAATGGCCCAGCTTGGCACCGATGGCGTGATCGGCAATAAAAGCATTGCGCAAAACCTTGCAGACAGCCACTCAGCGCTACTCTCGATGCAGCGCGCCAATGCGCAATCGCTGCTAGATTCCAAACTAGTGGGTGTGCGACTCAACCACCTCGACAACGTGATCAATTCACTGCCGGTCGGTATCATCGTTTTTGACACCGATGCAAAAGCTGCCTTCGCCAACCGAGCGCTCTCGCCTATGATTGGCCAACAGAGCAAGCAACTCATCGACAAATCAATCGACGAGTGGTGTGACATTCCTGAGTTGCAAGCCTACTTAGAGAAGCGTGTTCTCAAGCGCCAACACTCGGGCAACAACATTGTCGTCAGCCACCCACAGCGCCCCAATCGCTGGATCCGCGTCGAGATACGCGACTTAATAGATTCCAACAACACCGCCTGTGTAGCCAGTTTTGACGACTGCACCGACGCCGTTCAAGCTCAAAAAGCACGCAGTGAATTTGTCACCAGCCTCTCGCATGAATTGAAGACCCCGCTGCACGCGATGAACCTCTACGCTGAAACGTTACGCGGCCCAGATGGCGAAGACCCAGAAATAAGGCTCGATGCAGCTAATGTGATCGGGGATGAGGTCGAGCGAATCGATTCGCTGATCCGCAACTTATTAGACGCGACACGAATCGAGACTGGCACTTTAAATTTAGAGAGAACTCGCGTGCGCTTGCCTGAGCTGATAAAAGACAGCCTCACTCGCTTACAAGCCAGCATTCAAGAGAAACAAATCACGCTGGTCACCAATATTCCCAACGCCATGCAGCCACTGTATATCGACAAAGCCATGTTTTCAGTAGCGCTGAACAATCTGCTTAGCAATGCGGTCAAATACAACAAAGACCAAGGCACTCTCACTGTGGAGGTGAAAGAAAGTAATGATGATGTCGATATTACTATTACCGACACGGGCGTCGGTATCCCAGAGAGTGATTTACCCTTTGTTTTCGACAAATTTTATCGTGCCAGCAACGTCGGACAAGACGGTCACGGCGTCGGCCTGTCCCTTGCACGCGAAATTATTCAAAAGCACTACGGTCGCCTGACCGTGGAGTCTACTGAAGGACAAGGCACATGCTTTTCCCTAGTGCTAAATAAATCCGCTGCGCTCACGCGCGAGGCTGCATAGCGTGCCCAGTATATTGATCGTTGATGACCAACCACACATTGTCCGGATTATGAAGTCCGGACTAGGTCGTCACGGCTTCGATATAAGGACAGCAGCGAATGGTCAGCAGGCATTGGAGTCGGTGCGCGAACAGCGACCTGACTTTATCTTGTCGGATATCGAGATGCCACTGATGAACGGGGTCACCTTGTGCGAAAACTTGCTCGCCGAACTCGGCCAAGACCTCCCTCAGATATTGATTATCTCTGGCCACTACGACCAGAGTATGAACGAATGGTTGGAGCAGTTTGACGGTAAAGTACACTTCTACGAAAAACCGGTCAGCATGTCTCGCATTGTCGAAATTCTCAATGAGCTGCAGGTAGAGTAAATTGAGCCCCATCTCGCCAGACCAGTTGAGCCGAGCCGAGTTTATCCTCAGAGAGCTTTGCCTAGACCAGGGTAAACTGTGCCTGTACACACCACAGGGCAGCGATATCTGGAGCGCACCGGATAACGACTCTCCTGAGCTAGCCTCTGTTGATGAGCAGCTCATAAAAGACGAGCAAGAGCAAACTATTGCTATTGTGCGAATTTTCTGGCGCGGGGAAATACCTGAAAAGAAGCTACAAGCACTCACACACCTCGTCGACACTTGGTCGCAAGAATGCGCTCTGGTGCGAGAGCTTGACGAGATGGCAGATGAGCTGGCAGAGCGCTACGAAGAGCTAAATCTGCTCTACAAACCATCCAAGAAAAACAGCGACCGCAACAACGATACGGATCAGGTAGACCTGTTACTGTCCGAGTGTGTTAGCAAACTGAATCTAGATCAGGCCATTGCCCTGCAAAGCGACTTTGGTTTGTTCCACGCCGCCTACCAAGACGGTAGCTCGCCTCTCTACAGTGAACGTGAATACACGTCCTTGTTGCGTGAATCTGCAACTCAGTTTGCAGACTCACAAGTTGCCATCGTGATGAACGCTGGCACCGGCGGCCCAAATCTCGGCCCCATACCTGACTATCACGCGGTGTTTTGCCCTGTTCAGCCCAGCCCGTCCAACACGATCGGCGGTCTTTGGTTTTTTAGGAAAGCCGAAGCCGAGAAGTTTTTTAACAGTGACTCTCGCATCGCCACAAATATCGCCAGCGAAATCACCGGCAACCTGGTCAAACACCACGACACAACGACCGGACTTCTCAACCGTTCGGGCTTCGAGAAGTCACTGCAAGCTCTGATAGATACCGGCTCAGAGCCGTCCCCGAGCGTGGTGGCCTATATCAATATTCAGCGCTTCAGTATCGTCAATGACCACGGCGGCTACATCGCTGGCGACCTCATGCTCAAGCACTTTGCCACGCTGCTTAACAACTACTTTAGGGAAACAGACATAGTTGCCAGACTGGTGGCAGACGAATTTGTGGTTCTTCTAAAAAACTGCAACCCCGACCAGGCCATAGAGCGCCTGACGGGGTTTATTGAGTTGGTATCAATCAACCCCTTCAGTTGGCAGTCACAGAGCTTTCCCATTTCTCTGGCAGTCGGACTAACACCACTGGACACTCATGGCTCGGCCAATGTCTGCATCAAAGAGGCAGATGCCGCTTGTGAATTGGCCGCTCAAACTGGCGCTAACCAAATTCGTGTGTTTGACGGCAAAGACCAGCAGTACCAACGCTACGCTAGCGAGCGTCAAATGATTCCGCAATTGCACACTGCACTTGCGGAAAACCAATTCGAGCTCTACGCGCAGCCCATATTTGCCATTCATCAAGGTTGGACTCGTCTCTCTCACGCCGAAATCCTGATCAGGCTAAGAGACAAGGATGGCGAGATGATTCCACCGGGTGAGTTTGTTCCAGTTGCCGAAAGATTTGGCTTGATGTCAGATATTGATATGTGGATTGTTGAACACTCCATTGACACGCTTGCAGCGTGGCAGAGTGAAAATCCGACACTTAAAACCAAGTTATCGATCAACCTCTCAGGCCGAACCCTAACTACCGACTACGCCAGCGAGCTGCTCAAGCTACTCGAAAACAGCGTTGTTTCTGCAGAACAAATCTGTTTTGAAATCACAGAAACAGCTGCCTTAATCGACATGGATACAGCAGTCAATTTTATCAATCGACTGCGCCAACAGGGCTGTTCATTTGCGTTGGATGACTTTGGTGCTGGCCTGAGCTCGTTTAGCTACTTGCAAAACCTGCCTGTAGACTACTTAAAAATCGACGGTTCTTTTGTCAAAGACATAGCAACAGATTCTGTCTCAAGAACTTTTGTCGACGGCATTAATAATATTGGCCATGCCATTGGGCTCAAAACAATCGCCGAATTTGTCACCGACCAGCAGGTCCTGGACGCCCTAGCCGAACTCAAAGTCGACTACGCGCAAGGCTTTCACTGTGGCAAGCCTATGCCCGTCGCGGACTACTTCGCTCTTCTAGCTGAAAACTGCAATTCACGTAAGTGCTCCTAAAAGAGGTTTCGCATGGAAATCACACGCTCCCCCTTAGGATCCTCTACTTGCCTGACCGTACACGGTCCGCTTGACTCTGATCAAGCGGCAGCCACCCTACGTCAACAAGTTGAAGCCTGCATGGCTACTTGGGACGTCAGCCTGATTATAGACCTCGCCAGTGTCCCGCTTATATACAGTCAGTGTTTGGAAACACTGGTGGAAATCTCGCAGCTGCTAAACAGATCAGGTGGCAGCCTGACCTTAATCAACCCTTCTAACACTCTGCGAGATGTTTTTAAAGCAGTGCGCATGCGAGAGCATGTGTCCATCGTAGAAGAAGAACAACCAGAACAGCAATCAGCAAGCTCGCTGCGCTTTGGCGAGTATCTAGTGCAGCAGCAGCTTGTTACACCCTTGCAAATTGAAAATGCAATCCAGAGGCAGCGAAAGAGTGGCGAGCAGCTCGGTGAGATTCTGATCGAGCAAGAACTCATCGACGACACAGCCGTGTTGAGTTATTTGTCCGCACAGCTCAATTACCCCATGGTGCAACTGCGCACCGGTCTATACGATCCATCGGTGATCAAGGCGGGCCTATCCCCTGACAACGCGCGCAGGCTTAAGGTTTTGCCGCTGTTCCGCTTGCACGATCGTATATTTGTCGCCACCAGCAATCCACAAGATTTACAGCCAATCGACCACGTAGCCAGCACCACAGGCTGCGATGTCAGCCCTGTATTGGCCCGCCAGCAGGAAATATATGAAGCCGCAGCCGCAGCTTACGGCGACGACATGGGGCTCAACTCCCTAATCGGCAGTTTGGATACTGGCGACGATGTGGAAGTCATCGAGCAAATCTCCGACGCCTATTCGGCAATTGACGACACCTCAGACCAGAGCCCAGTGGTGAACCTGGTCAACAGCCTGCTGCAACGCGCAGTGATGGAGGGCGTGTCGGATATTCATTTCGAGCCTGAGCGCAAAGTCACGCGTATTCGGTTTCGCGTAGACGGCATGCTCTACAAAGTTATGTCACCGCCGGTAGACGCACACCCGGCTCTGGTGTCTCGCCTGAAGATTATGGCTAATCTCGACATTGCCGAACGACGCCTACCGCAAGACGGTCGAGTACAAATAAATACCAACGGTCGCAACGTCGATCTGCGCTTTTCATCGCTGCCGGGCATATTCGGTGAGAAAATAGTGCTGAGAATTCTCGACAAGAGCCGCTCGGTCATGGATATCGAGAAGCTGGGCATGAACGCCGGGGCACTGAAAGAGTTTAAAGCTCAATTGCGCAAAAGCCACGGGTTGATTCTGGTAACAGGCCCCACCGGCAGTGGTAAAACCACCACCCTGTACTCAGCCTTGGATGCTTTGAACAGCATTGAAAAAAGTATCGTTACCATCGAAGACCCGGTGGAATACCAAGTAGACGATATCAATCAAAACCAAGTGCGCGACAAAGTCGGCCTGAGCTTCGCCAAGTTGCTAAAGCACGTGCTTCGCCAAGATCCCGACATCATCATGGTCGGTGAAATACGCGAACGAGAAACCGCTGAGATCGCGGTGCAAGCCGCTCTCACTGGCCACCTGGTCTTGTCGACCTTGCATACCAATGATGCACCCAGCGCTATCACCCGATTGCAAGATATGGGCATCGAACCCTACCTGCTCTCCTCTTCGTTGGTGGGTGTTATGGCGCAGCGCTTGGTAAGAAGCATCTGCCCAAGTTGCCGCACAGAATACGTCGCCTCGCCCGAGGTACTGGCCACCTTGGGCATAGAAACCAGCGACAACGTCAGACTTGCGCGAGGACGCGGTTGCAGCCAGTGCTACGATTCGGGCTATCGCGGGCGGGTAGCGATTCACGAATTAATCAGTGTAAATGAAGACCTACAACGCTTGATGGCCAACAACCCCACACGCGACCAGCTTGCCGCCTACATGGAAAACAACAACGTCGATACGCTCTACAACAGCGGCATCGCACGCGTGCTTGAAGGTGTGACCACACCCGAAGAGATCATGCGCATCACGGATAACTGATCATGCCTATCGAATTGAACGCTGAGCGAGACGAACACCCAGCGTCGTCAACAGCGGGCGGTTTGAGGGGCAAATCACAAAAGCTCAAAAACCGCGAGCGCAGCACATTTTTTGAACGACTGGCTTTGATGTTGGACGCGGGCACATCGTTGCACAGTGCACTTGAGAGCATGTTG
Source organism: Granulosicoccaceae bacterium (assembly GCA_049607125.1). Taxonomy (GTDB): domain Bacteria; phylum Pseudomonadota; class Gammaproteobacteria; order CALCKW01; family CALCKW01; genus CALCKW01. The sequence continues at coordinate 6,818 of JBMYWE010000117.1, forward strand.
CGCTCGGACTATGCGCCTTCTACCTTGCGCACGATCATCGAGCAGATTCAAAAAGACGTCAACAACGGCTCGAGCTTTGCCGACGCACTAAGCAAACACCCCAGACTATTATCAGGCGTACAACTAAAACTCATTTCAGCGGGCGAACAAGGTGGCTTTCTACCTGAAGTCATTAACAAAATCGTCGACTTTGAGGACAGACAACACAAGCTACGCAGCTCAATTGTTGGGGCCCTGACCTATCCAGCCGTGCTCATGCTGGTGTCCTTACTGGTCTGCGTGTTTGTGTTGTTGGTGGTGTTCCCGCAATTTAAAGACATGTTCTCTGCTCTAGAGGACGAACTGCCATTAGTTAGCCAGCTTATGTTCTCGCTAAGCAATCAATTGTCAGAGAATAGTGTGATTGCCATCCCGCTCGTGTCGTTGACCTTGGCACTGGGCGTTCATTGGCTCATGTCGGAAAACGGCAAGACAACTATACGAGCCATTCTTTTCAGAATCCCCTATACCCGCACTATGTACA
>JBMYWE010000118.1:0-7309 GCA_049607125.1 Granulosicoccaceae bacterium
CCCTCTCTCAAGGCAGAGGTACAAATAGTAATCTCACTAACTTTCAGGGAACGCATTGTTTGCAACAAAACAATTGAACCGGCTAAAACAGTTTGATTTCTATCTAAACTAACCCCTTTTACTCTAGTACCTCGAATTGAATTGAGAGAAATCTTTCTTAGCGCATTTGATAGAGGTATTCAGATTCAAATCAAACGATAGGAACCTAACCATGGCCAAGCAATACGACGCCGGCGTTAAAGAATACCGTGAAACTTATTGGATGCCGGAATACACGCCAAAGGACACAGATATCTTGGCGTGCTTTAAAATCACCCCACAAGACGGTGTGCCAAGAGAGGAAGTGGCAGCAGCTGTTGCGGCGGAGTCATCCACTGGTACCTGGACCACGGTATGGACCGACCTGCTCACCGATCTGGATTATTACAAGGGCCGTGCTTACGCCATCGAAGATGTGCCCGGCGATGATACTTGTTTTTACGCCTTTGTCGCCTATCCGATCGACCTCTTTGAGGAGGGCTCAATGGTCAATGTGCTTACCTCGCTGGTGGGCAATGTATTTGGTTTTAAGGCGTTGCGCGCACTGCGGCTCGAAGACATTCGCTTCCCTATCGCCTATATCATGACGTGCAATGGGCCACCGCAAGGTATTCAAGTAGAGCGTGACCTGCTGAACAAATATGGGCGCCCGCTGTTGGGTTGTACCATCAAACCCAAGCTTGGCTTGTCGGCCAAAAACTACGGCCGCGCTTGTTATGAAGGGCTGCGTGGCGGTCTGGACTTCACCAAGGACGACGAGAACGTCAACTCACAGCCATTTATGCGCTGGCGCCACCGCTTTGACTTTGTCATGGAGGCTATTCACAAGGCAGAAGCCGAGACAGGCGAACGCAAGGGCCACTACCTAAACGTTACTGCGCCCACCTCGGACGAGATGATGAAACGCGCCGAGTATGCCAAAGAGATCGGCGCGCCGATCATCATGCATGACTACCTGACCGGTGGATTGTCAGCCAACACCCAATTGGCGCAGTGGTGTCAGGACAACGGCATGTTGTTGCACATTCACCGTGCTATGCACGCGGTACTCGACCGCAACCCGCACCACGGCATTCACTTTCGCGTGTTGACTAAGGTGCTGCGCTTGTCGGGTGGCGACCACCTGCACTCGGGCACCGTGGTGGGCAAGCTCGAGGGCGACCGCGATGCCACTCTCGGTTGGATTGATCTGATGCGTGACTCCTACATTAAAGAAGATCGTTCGCGCGGAATCTTCTTTGACCAAGACTGGGGCGCCATGCCGGGAATTTTGCCAGTCGCGTCTGGCGGTATCCATGTTTGGCATATGCCTGCTCTGGTCAGCATTTTCGGCGACGACTCGGTGTTGCAGTTTGGTGGTGGAACACTCGGGCATCCCTGGGGTAATGCCGCTGGTGCTGCCGCCAACCGAGTTGCGGTGGAAGCCTGTGTCGAGGCGCGCAACTGTGGTCGCGAGCTAGAGAAAGAGGGCAAAGATATCCTTACTAGCGCCGCCAAGCACAGCCCAGAACTCAGCGCTGCCATGGAAACTTGGAAGGAAATAAAGTTTGAGTTTGACACGGTAGACAAGCTGGACGTGGCACACAAATAGGGCGGGCTGGTTGCGCGTGGCCGTGGCCTTGGGCGCGACTAAACAAAATCCTTTAAAACCAAATTTTGGAGTAGATCACCATGAGTGACGTACAAGACTATGCCTCAAGCTTGGCCGACCCGCGCAGCCGAAAGTTTGAGACTTTCTCTTACCTGCCCGCGCTTTCGAAAGAGCAGATTCGCGCGCAAATTGAGTACATTGTCAGCAAGGGCTGGAACCCCGGCGTGGAACACACTGAACCCGAGAACGCCAGTGGTAACTACTGGTATATGTGGAAGCTGCCCATGTTTGGCGAGACCAGCGTGGATGAGATTCTCAAAGAAGTAGACGCCTGTCACGCGGCACACCCGGACAACCATGTGCGCCTGCTGGGTTTCGACAACTTTGCTCAGTCAGCTGGGGCCTCGATGGTTATCTATCGGGGAAAGACGGTTTAAGGAAGCACTCCCTGATCGCCCTTTTGTGGGGCGATCAGTTGAGCGGCATTCATCACTTGAGTCCTCATTTGACTCACGGAAGCCTGCTTGCTTTTTCTTCGCTCAAGCGGCGTTTCTGGATTGCACTATTGAGAGGTTGATATGGCCAAGCCCGATCGGTACGTTGGCATCGACAACGACATCCACGGGGGTATGACTACCATCGGAAAGCTGGTGCGCGACGCCTGGGTTTTTGGTGTTATTCCTGAGACTGAGACTTGCGAGGGCTGGAACTTCGCTGGTATGGACGCCTTGCTCGACAAGGTCAATCTCGAGTGGGACAAGCACGGTTGCCTGGTCTCCCAGCTGCCAGCCGAACTCGCTAGTCGTCATCAGCGTATTCACGGTGCTGCCCTTGGGCATGCCTTTGACGTAGGCTGGAGCGGCGAACTGGAAACCGAAGATGAACAGTAGTCACCTATTTTGAGATGTTAACACTATGTCTGAAGTAGCCCTGGATTCTCAGCAATACCTCGTCAAAGACGAACCTTATTACAACCCTGTGGCAAATGAAGTAGAGCTGTACGAAGCGGCCTACAATGTGCGTATGCCGATGATGCTAAAAGGCCCGACCGGCTGCGGTAAATCGCGCTTTGTCGAGTACATGGCTTGGAAGCTTGGGCGTCCCTTGATCACTGTCGCGTGCAACGAAGACATGACGGCCTCTGACTTGGTTGGGCGATTTTTGCTAGACAAGGACGGCACCCAATGGCAGGACGGTCCGCTGACCGCTGCGGCTCGTTGCGGTGCCATCTGTTATTTGGACGAGGTGGTCGAAGCACGTCAAGACACCACGGTCGTCATCCACCCGCTCACCGATCACCGCCGCACCTTGCCGTTGGATAAAAAAGGCGAGCTGGTCGAGGCACACCCAGATTTTCAACTGGTGATATCTTACAACCCAGGCTATCAGAGCCTGATGAAAGACCTCAAACAGTCGACCAAGCAGCGCTTTGGCGGGTTGGATTTTGGCTACCCCGAGGCCGAGCTGGAAGTGGAGATCGTCGCCAAGGAATCCGGCGTGGACAGAGAAACGGCCGACAAGCTGGTGCAAATTGCCCACCGCGCACGCAACCTCAAAGGGCATGGGTTGGACGAGGGCATATCGACACGACTATTAGTCTACGCTGGCCAATTGATCAGCAAGGGGGTCTCCGCCCCCGCCGCCTGCAGCATGACTATGGTCACACCTTTGACCGACGACCCAGATATGCGCGACACCCTGGACGCCGCAGTGCAGACTTTTTTCAACTGAGCGTCGAATCCCGTCGAATGACCGGGAAATGAGGGAGTTCTGATGTCGATTGACCTCGATCACTACGCGGCTCAGTTGAACCTGGCTGATGCGGAGGCGCGAGAAAAGCTGGAGAGCACTTTCTTAGAGGCCGCGCGCATTATGTCGCCTGCGGGCCTGCAAGATTATCTTGAAGGGGCCGTGGCCTTGGCCAAGTTAGGGCGAGGATCCGACTTGGTGCTGTGCTACCTCGAAGAAATGCCGCAAGTGGCCAAAGAGTGTGGTGAGGATATTATCCCTGACTGTGTCAGTGCCGCGATGAAACTCTCGTCCATGACCTCGGGTGAAGTGATCAGTTTGTTGCTCGCCAGCCTGCCCACGGCGGCGCGGCGTTTGGGTGATGCCGCTTTGCTGCGTGGCTACCTGACGCTTATTCACCAAATGGCCTCCACGGCTGCGCGCGGCCTGCGGCCCATGCTCCGACATATCGACGAGCTTCTGTCCAAGCTCACGTTGAGTGGGTTGCGCCGCTGGGTCAACTTTGGTGCGCAGGCCTACCGGCGCGACTTTGACAATCTCACAGCGTACTTTAACCTCGAATCCAAAGACAGCCGTGCCATGCTTGAAAAAGAGCGGCGTGGGGTCTTGTTTGTGAAGGTGCAGCGCAAGCTCAATTTTTACGCTCGAGCACTCTGGGGGCGAGATTTCTTTCTGCGGCCCACCGGTGCAGATTTTGCCGACTTTAGACCCTATATAGAGAATCGAATCCTCTATATGCCAGATGCAGTGGATGATCTCAAGCTGGCCGGAGGCGAGCGTGAGCTTGTGCCTGGCCTAGAACTTTACCGCGCCACCGTTGCACACATGGCCTCACACCTGATGTACACCCAGTCGGCACTATCAGCCGAGCAGCTCAGCCCCGCGCAGTTATTTTTCATCGGCTTGCTGGAAGACGCGCGAGTAGAGTACAAGGCAGCGCAAGCCTTTCCCGGTTTGAAAAATCTCTGGCTTTCGCTGATGTTCACCGAGCCAGAAGCGCAAGCAGAGCACGCGTCTGTGCCCGAGCTAGAGCAACTCGCCAGCATGCTGCTGGACGCGACGCAGCACTCGGATAACGCACAATTGAATGATTTTGCTCAGAGATTTCATGCCGAGATAGACGCCAAGCAGGACGATAGTCAATTCTCTTGGTTGATGGGGGTGGAGCTCTACAATATTTTCTCAGCGCGCAAGGCGGTGCCGAGCTTGCGAATTCTCGAGCGGATACGCATTCCCTACCGAGACGATAACCGCATTATTTGGAACTTTGAAGAAGTCGACTGGCACAACGCCGATGAATACTTGTCGGCGAGCAGTAGGCAGACCCGAAAGAATGTCAGCGTGATCGAGATGGCCAACGAGGTGGACTGCGAACTGGCCGGCGACGACGCGCAAGAGATCTGGACCTGCTCGACCAACATGCGCCCCTACGAGGACAATTTAACCGACGAGCAGCTCAGCTTTAACGATATGTGGGGCAAGGAGCCTATTTCTGAACCTTTCCACTACCCCGAGTGGGACTACCAAATCCAGCTGCACCGGCCCGACTGGGTGACGGTCTACGAGCGCCGACAGGGGATAGGTGATCCTGAGACTATTGACGAGATTCTGCACCAACACAAGCCTGTTGCGCATCGGATTAGGCAAATTATTGATCTGCTGTCTCCTGAGGGAGTGCAGCGGCAGCGGGGCTTGGAGGATGGTGATGAGATAGACATAAATGCCGCCGTGGACGCGATGATCGCCATGCGCATGGGCGAGCAACCCAGCCCGCGCATCACCATGCGCAATGTGCTCAAAAACCGCGATCTCTCGGTGGTGCTGTTGCTGGATTTGTCTGAGTCCACCAACGAATGTATGGCGGGATCAGAGAAAACCGTGCTCGAACTCACCCGGGAGGCGGCTACTCTGGTGTCCACCGCCATTGAGGGCATAGGTGACCCCTTCGCCGTGCACGGCTTTGCCTCGGACGGCAGACACGATGTGCAGTACTATCGCTACAAAGACTTTAATCAGAGTTTTGATGCAGAGGCCAAAGCGCGACTGGCCGGTATGCGCGGCGGGCTATCCACCCGCATGGGCGGCGCGTTGCGCCACGCCGCCAATCACTTACTGCGCCAGCCCGAGCGTCGCAAGCTCGTGCTGCTGGTCACCGACGGCGAGCCCGCCGACATCGATGAGCGCGACCCGCAACACCTGCGCCATGACACCAAAAAGGCCGTGGAAGAACTCTACGGCAACGGCGTGCTCACCTACTGCCTCACCCTAGACCCGCACGCCGACAGCTACGTCAAACGCATCTTCGGCGAGAACCACTACACCGTCATTGACCACGTGGACCGATTGCCCGAACAGTTGCCTCTGTTGTTTGCCAGCTTGACGCGCTGAGTTAATTAACTCATCACCCATTACTTCCCGATTTCCGCTGGCCGTTTTTCGCCATGCCGTTGCCAGCTATACGGCACCTAGCCAGCTATGCTCTTCCCGTCTGACAACGGCCTGACATAAATTGCTGTGCGCAAATACCGGCGATAATTAACGATCAGTCACTAGAGCCTGCGATTCCGGGTTGAGGTCAAGCTCCAACCTCGGATTTCGCTTGGGCTCCATCCAGGCTACGGGTGTGGTTTGTATCCTCTGCAGAAGCGGAGCGCCTTTCGGGGCCAACGCACCTAAAACGCTTCAACCAGCGGTTGGCACTCTCATTCCTTACTCGAAGCCGCGAATCTCGCTCGAAAGTCAGCGATGAATATAGTGCCCTTTAGACCCTGCCTGACAGGGAAGCGCTCGGGAGAGTATATGTCTCTGGCCTCGAAAGGTGAACGTGGCGGTCGAAGTGTTAAAATGTAAACTTGTTGTTTACTTTTGATCACTATGCTTCTGCTAGACCAGCTCGCCGAGCAAAAAATAAAGGATCATCTTGCACGCGTAGAGCCGGGCGAGAGTGCCTTGTGTGGTCAGGCGCTGGATTTGACCGTGGACGCGCATGTGCCCTCTGAGGTGCGAGCCTTGTTCCGCGTGCTCAAGCACAGTGGCTTTGTGCCGCCGGAGGTGGCGCTGCGCAACGAGGTCAATTCGCTAAATCAATTGCTCAGCTGTGTTACCTGCGAGCAAGAGCGTGGGCGGGTGGCACGGCGGCTACAAGTACTGCACCTGCAGTTGGAGAGTCAGGGGCGCTCGCTCGCCAGCAAACCCTTGGCCGAGTATCAAGAGCAATTGGCGAATCGATTGGACGATCAGGAGTAGAACCATGCACACCGGCGGTTGTTTGTGTGGCGCGGTGCGCTATCGCGTAGACGGCTCGATTGAGGAAGTCGCCGCCTGTCATTGCCATCAGTGTAAGCAGGCGCAAGGATCAGCTTTTGCCTTAAATGCACCGCTATCTACCGATTCTTTTCGTTTTCTTAGTGGAGAGGATTATCTGCAATCCTACCGCCACACACCGAACAAGCGTCGTGTTTTTTGCAAACAATGTGGCAGCGCTTTGTTCAGCCAGCGGGACGACAAGCCCGAGGTCATTCGCTTGCGCTTGGGTACGCTGGATAGCCCTCAATTGCCCGCGCCTCACTATCACATCCACACCGATTCGGCGGTAGATTGGTGCGGCTTTAGCGATGATCAGCCTCGTTATCCCGGTGATAAAAGCGATTAACACTTGGCGGCTGTTTTCGGCCTTCTACCGTCGCTGTGGGTCGTTCGTCACTTTCAGCTAGCTTGTCGCCGACCTTTCTTTATAGTTTCATGGTCAGATACGTGACGCTGAGAGAGGCGAGATGAACTACGAACAACTGGCTTGGCTACATTTGGCCACGATTGTCCCGGCTTTTCTTATCGCGACTTGGCTTTTGCTCAGCCGCAAGGGAAGCCCGACGCATCGGGCGGCGGGTAAGGTGTATATGGTGTTGGTGTTATTTAGCGCCGCCGTTAGCC
>JBMYWE010000119.1:0-1408 GCA_049607125.1 Granulosicoccaceae bacterium
GCACCACGGTTGAGCGCGTTGATATTGCCATCTTCAAAAGCATCTGGATTGGCGCGAAGCAGCGCTACCATCATTTGCTCGACTGAAACACCAGGGACACGATTGGCACTGGCGATACTCCAGAGTGTCTGACCACGACGAACTGGATCGAGTGTTTTGCCGGCTGTAGACGCCGCTTCTGCGGATACTGGCGCCGCAGCTTTGGCGGGTTCTGGTCCGGCCAACTCGCGATCAAGTGCTGCGACCACCGCGGCCATATCGTCGACTTCTGTCTCGGTGTAGACCGGTGCTTCGTCAGATTGAGCCGCTGGTTGCGCTGCGGCACTATCCGCTTGGGCTACAACAGCAGCGTCGCTACCACCAAAAACGGCGTCGTCATCTACCTCAACAAGCGCAGGTGTGGTGGTGGCGGCATTGCTGCTACCCACAGCGGTGCCAGCACCACTGATCAGGGGTTCTCCGTTGTCAGCGACAACCATCAAGTCATCTACTTCACGCAGCTCGTCTAGCAACGGATCAGCCGCTCTAACACTTTCAGAACTTTCTACTGCCGGTGCAGCTGTCTGACCCAATGCTTCGTTTACAGCGGCCAGTTCGGCGGCAAGCTCTTCGTCAGTGAGTGTTGTGGAGTTGTATTCTTGCCTCTGCGCGGATTCACGCTCGATGCGCATAGGCAGGGTTGGATCGTTGGTAACATCATCGCCCACTTCGGCCAAGTCAGACGCGACAGTCGTGCTAGGCGTATTGCTGGCAAATGTTGGCGGATCTAGCAAGACCGTGTATTCGCGCACCAAATTACCGCGCTTCCAATCCACTTCCACGAGGAAGTTGAGAAAAGGCTCGACGATAGGGTCGTTCGAAGTAACGACAATATACGAGCGTCCACCGCGCTCTTGTAATTTAAAGCTGAGTTTGTTTAGAGACGCTGGTCGATCGATGCCGGCGCGCATAAAAGCTTCTTGCGAGGCAAGCTGCACCGCCAGCTCGGCGGCTTCACCGGGCACATCCGTGATGACCTCGATTTCCGCACTAAAGGGCTGGTTTAGCGCCGACCCCAGCTCAATACTACCCAGGCCCAAGCCATAAGCACTACCTGACAGTACAGCCATTGAGAAGGCCGTAGCCCCTGCAATATTCCGAATGTTGCCTGTTTCAGTTTTTGATTTAGTCGCCACGTGAATCCCAGCCGCAGATATGGAAAATGCCCTGTGTGATGCCTGAACCAATCAGCAGCACAACCCGCATTAGTTATTATTTTTTAGCACCTAGCCCGAGATTTCGCTCAGAGCAAAGTGCACAACTAACGAAAATATAGTCAATTATTTGAGTAAAGCTATGCAACAAGCGTATGAAAACTCATAAACAAGTGTATTCGTTCTTGCAATGGGCTTTGATGGCAGCATGGTAA
>JBMYWE010000119.1:1418-5210 GCA_049607125.1 Granulosicoccaceae bacterium
GAGCACATAGGTCATGTGCACGGCAGGCTAGTAGAAAGGGCTAAAAGGCTACTACTTGTCGACTAAGATGCGCAGCATGCGGCGCAGCGGTTCAGCCGCACCCCACAGCAACTGATCGCCGACGGTGAACGCATTGAGGTATTCACCCCCCATACTCAGCTTGCGCAGACGACCAATCGCCACATCTAAACCACCCGTTACAGCAGCGGGGGTCAGCCATTGCTCAGTCGCTTCACGTGTATTGGGCACAAGCTTTACCCATGCATTTGATGAGGCAATAATCGACTCAATTTCCTCGAGCGGCAGATCTTTGGTGAGTTTGATAGTCAAGGCTTGACTGTGACAACGCATAGCACCCACACGTACACAGGTACCATCGACCGGAATGGGCGAACCGCTGCGACCCAAAATTTTGTTAGTCTCCGCCTGCCCTTTCCACTCTTCTCGGGATTGGCCATTTTCGACGGGTGAATCGATCCATGGGATCAAGCTACCCGCCAGTGGCACCCGCCAGATGTCAGTGGGAAAAGCATCGCTTCGCAAGCCGGAGGCAAGCTTACCATCGATATCGAGAATACCACTGCGCGGATCGGCCAGTTCATCTGCCACCAAATCGTGTGCTGCTCCCATCTGGGCAATCAGCTCTCGCATCGCCTGCGCCCCAGAACCACTGGCCGCTTGGTAGCTCATCACCGACAACCATTCAATCAAGCCCGCGCGATACAGGCCGCCCAGCGCCATCATCATCAGGCTGACGGTGCAGTTGCCACCGATGTAGTCTTTGGTACCCGCAGCAAGCGCCGTGTCGATCACCTCGCGGTTGACCGGGTCGAGGACGATTTCAGCCGAGTCGGCCATGCGCAAGCTGGAAGCGGCGTCTATCCAATAGCCCTCCCATCCGGATTCTCGTAACGGGCCATGCACAGACTTGGTGTAGTCGCCGCCCTGGCAAGTCAACACGACATCCATCTCGGCCAACTTGCCCATGTCGTTGGCATCGGCCAGCAACACTCCGTTGGCCTCGGCAGGCGCCTCTTGACCAACCTGTGAGGTGCTGAAAAAGGTCGGGGTGATGTGCGCAAAGTCGTTTTCTGCACGCATTCGGTCCATCAACACCGAGCCGACCATACCGCGCCAGCCAACCAAACCTACTTTCAACATTGTTTTTTCCTCAAATGGGATGAATTTAGAGTGCCGCGACTACCGCGTCACCCATTTGCGCACAGCTACAAGCGTCACCACCTGCAGCAATATCCGGTGTACGCAATCCGGAAGCCAGTACAGTTTTTACTGCACTTTCTATACGATCGGCCTGCTCTGCCTCGCCAAGGGAATAGCGCAAGAGCATGGCCAAAGATAAGATTGTGGCCAGAGGATTGGCCTTGCCCTGCCCGGCTATATCCGGAGCCGAGCCGTGCACTGGCTCGTACAAACCTTGGCCTTTGGAGTTGAGCGAAGCCGAGGGCAGCATGCCGATGGATCCCGTCAACATGGCCGCACAATCGGAGAGCACGTCGCCAAACAAGTTGCCGGTCACCATGACATCAAATTGACGAGGATCGCGCACCAACTGCATGGCGGCGTTATCCACGTACATATGCGACACCTCTACTTCTGGGTACTCAGCGCCAACACGATCGACCACCTCACGCCAGAGTTCAGAAACCTCCAATACATTGGCTTTGTCGACAGAGCACAGCCGCTTGCCGCGCTTCATGGCGATATCGAAGGCGCTGCGCGCGATGCGCTCGATTTCGCTCTCGCTATAAACCATGGTGTTAAAACCGACACGCTCACCGTCGCGCACTTCAATACCGCGCGGGCCACCGAAGTAGATGCCGCCCGTCAATTCGCGCACGATCATCAGGTCGAGCCCGGCGACAAGATGCGGCTTTAGCGAAGAGGCATCGGCGAGCTCTGGTGCGAGCATGGCCGGGCGTAAATTGGAAAACATATCCAGCTCGGCGCGAATACGCAGCAAGCCACGCTCTGGGCGCATGTCTCTCTCAAGTGCTTCATATTGGGGGCCGCCTACAGCCCCCATCAACACGGCATCGGCCTCACGGCACGCGGCGAGCGTCTCTTCGGGCAAGGGGTTGCCTGCTGCATCCCAACCCGCTCCGCCAAAGGCGTGCTCAGAGGTCACCGCACTCAAGCCGTGCTCGCTGACAAGTGCCTCGAGCACCTTGACCGCTTCAGCGACAATTTCAGGGCCGATACCGTCGCCTGGTAGAAGCGCGATTTTATGCATGGACTGCTCCGATGAGAAAATGTATCAAGCCGATCATTGTACCGCGATTGTTAGCCTCTTGCTAAAAATGCCGCCCAGGGGAGATCGCCTTGGACTCCTAGACCACAACAACAACTCCTTACCTGCCCCAACTTTTCAGATAACAAATTGATCCAAACTCGCGCGAACCTTGGGCAGAATACGATGTCGGAGCGAGGGCTAGATTGGTTGAGGCTCACCCCGCTCACTCAATCGTCACAGCTGAAAAAGCTGGCCCAAACAGGCGTCTGAGCAGCAGATAGAACACTGAGTTAAGCTCTACTACTCACACTAGCTTGGCGATCAGGCCACCGCGCAGTGCAATCGTCGGACAACTTAACAAAACCTTGTTCCAATTGATCATGATGAAAAATACCGATTCAACCGCTCCGGCTTTGAGCAAGGCCGCCTCGAGGTTTCTCGCTACTCTGTGCCTTTTTGTCGGAATTAGCAGCGCTGCGGCAGACAATACCTCACCTGAAGTAATCGCCAAACCCGCCACACAGATAAATCGCCTCGAGGCAGTGCAGCAGCAGATTGACGACAACCATCAACATCGCCTAGATCTGCGGCGCCAGATTGATCGGGCAGACGCCATCGATGCCGAGTCACTTGAAGCGAGGCTAGCTGAGGCCAATGACGACAACCTGCGTTTACAAGAGACCTTTGAAGAGCTGGCAACGGGCTCAGTGGACAAACAGCAACTGGAGATTCAAGAATCTACTTTTGACTGGAAAGAAGAAATCACCCTCGTCCTGCAGCCAATACTTAGCAATCTAAAAGCACTCACCGAAAAGCCTCGAGAGATCAATCACCTCAATTGGTTGATCGAGCATCGAGCCACGCAAGAGGAAGAAATTAAGACGGCTCTTTTATCGATCAACGAATTTTTAGCCGGCAAACTGGACAAAAAAACCAAAACCAACCTCGAGCTGGTGAAGGCCAATTGGAAAAAAATCGGCGCGAACAACACGCGCGAGATCGAAGCTGCCCGCGCGCGATTGGACGAGCTCCAAAACTCAGACATCTCTTGGTCCGAAGTTATTCGCGAGACACTCACTGAGTTTTTCAAAGGTCGCGGCTTGACCTTATTGATTGCCCTACTTGTTGGTCTGTTGACTTGGCTGGTGATGCGCGCCCTAAAGGCTATTTTGAGCTTTCGCAGCCACAAAATCGAACGAGAATCTCTACGCACCAGACGCCGACTGCTGGAGTACAGCTACCGCGCCTTGAGCATTATCGTTATCACCGTCACGGTGGTCGCAGTTTTTTACGTTCGCGGTGACTTGCTTTTACTGGGCTTGTCAATTGTTGCCATAGCCACCCTCATGCTCGGGCTACGCCAGGCCATACCGCGCTACATCTCCGAGGCGCAGATGCTGCTAGACATAGGCCCCGTGCGCGAAAACGAACGCGTGACGGTCAATGGCCTGCCTTGGCAAGTTAAGTCTTTAAACGTCTATTCCATATTGCAAAACCCCGAGCTAGCCGGCGTATTGCGTATACCCTTGAAGGAGCTCAGC
>JBMYWE010000119.1:5220-7289 GCA_049607125.1 Granulosicoccaceae bacterium
AGCTGCTTAAACTCCAGACCACTGACAAGAGAGTCTTGGTTTCCCACCAGTCGCGGCGACATCATACAGCTAGATGACAAACGCCTGCTCGAAGTACTACAGCAGTCACCGGACAAAGTGGAGCTAAAAGACGCTGGCGGCGCCATAACCAGCGTCTCAACGCCGGAGTTCTATCACTGGCAGTTTAAAAACATCAGCAAGAGCGATAGCTTTGGAGTTGTTTGCCACTTTGGTGTGGACTACGCCCACCTGAATATTTGCCTACAGGAAATTCCCAAGCAATTTCGACAAGCCATCAATGAAACCCTGGCACACACCGATTTTGCAGATCATCTAAAAGATGTGTTGGTTGAGTTCTCCAACGCCAACAGCTCATCGCTGGACTATTTGATCTATGTCACTCTACGCAAGGAGGCCGCGCGCAGTTACTTTAAAGTGCAAAGACTGGTACAACAGGCTTGCGTTAGCGTGTGCGAAAGAGAAAACTGGAATATCCCCTTTCCGCAACTTACCGTACACCGTGCTCAATCAACAGAACTACACACACCAAACCACTCAGGTTAATCTTCTCTCCGAGCACATAGGGCTTATCAATAAAACAAATTGATGCCAATTAACGTCACCACAATAAACAACACGGTCATCCCCCCACCGGCGCGAACAAAATCGGCCACACGGTAGCCGCCAGGCGTCATGATCAGAGCATTCACTTGGTGGGTGGGAATCAGGAAGGCATTGCTGACACACACACCGACAATAAGCGCCAACTGACGCGGGTCGGCGCCAGCGGCCAATGCTATTTGTGTCGCCAGTGGCACCAAGACAACAGTGGCCCCCACATTGGACATGCCCAGACTAAACAGCGTGGCGAGGATGGCCACCATCAATTGAATAACAATCGGAGCCGGGTTATCACCCAACAGAGCAACGGTGTTGCTGGCAATCCACGCGGCCGTGCCCGAGTTTTCAACGGCGGCGCCCAACGGAATTAAACCCGCTAGCAAGAACACCGTCTTCCAACTCACTGCTTGGTAGGCGTCATCCAGGCTGAGCACGCCTGCCAGAATCATCGCCAGTGCTCCGCTCATCAACACCAGCGACAATTTCAAGTCACCGAAGATCACCAAGCCCAAGGTGATGGCAAAAATACCGAGTGCGATGTTGAGCTTTTCAGGCTTGGTGTCAATCTTGGGGAAGCTGCGATTGATAACCGAAAAATCGTTGCCCGCGTCAATGGCGCGCACATCTTTCCAGCGAGCGTGACAGAGCAACACATCTCCCACTCGCATCACCTCCTCGCGCAGGCCGTCACGCACGATCGACTCATTGCGGTGAATCGCCAGAGGCGTCAGGCCGTAGCTGCGACGAATGCGAAAGTCGCGTATGCGCTGCCCCACCAAAGCGCTATCGGGTGGCACCACCACCTGCACCAAGCCGCTGCGCTCAGCATCTAACGCCTGTTGCAAAGCGGCGTCGGGCTGCCCAACGCTGACACCTTCGAGCGCCATGAACTGACTTTGGCAGGCGTCGCTGGCGATCAACGCCAACTGCATCTGGCCTGAGATCACCTGCTCTCGATCAGGAGAAATAATCGGCGCCTCTTGCCCCATGCCAATAATATGCATGCCGTATTCGGCTTCTATGTCACCCGTTGTGCGGCCAATCAATGCCGAGCCTGCTGCGATCGAAAACCAGCTGATCTGACAATCCACTCCAAAGGCGTCGCTCTCAGACGCGCTGGTTTTGGCGTTGTTCATGCCAGCGGCTGCGGCGGGCAGCACACGATCGCCGAGCACCACGAAGTATAAGATTCCCGAGATCACCAGCAACAGACCGAGCGGGGTCACCGAAAACAGGGAAAATTTTTCTACGCCCTCGGGCAGAAGATCGTTGAGCAGAATAAGTGGGCCAGAGCCGACCATGGTCAAGGTGCCGCCCAAAATGGCGCAAAAGCCCATCGGCATCAAAATGCGACTCAGAGGCACACCGCTACGCGACGAGATACGGCTGGACACCGGTATAAACAGGGCCGCCGCTCCGACGTTTTGCATAAAACCTGAAATGCCGCC
>JBMYWE010000120.1:0-7257 GCA_049607125.1 Granulosicoccaceae bacterium
GCGTGAGCGTGCGAAGCTCGCCGCGCGCTCGCCGAATGTGATTGTCGCGATAGACGCGGGTCACGGTGGTAAAGACCCTGGGGCTCTGGGTGCGCGCGATAGTTTGGAAAAAGATATCACCCTTGATATGGCCAAGCGACTGGCACGCTTGCTGGAAGCTACCCCGGATATCACTCCGGTGATGGTGCGCACGGGTGACGAGTTTGTCTCTTTGGCCAAGCGAGTGGCGATTACCCGCAAGGCCGGCGCCGATTTGATGATCTCCTTGCATGCAGACGCCTTTAATGACCAGCGCGCTTCGGGCTCGTCGGTCTATGTGCTGTCGACTGAGCGTGCAAGTTCTGAGGCGGCCAAGTTTCTTGCGGCCAAAGAGAACAAGGTAGGTGGGCTTGGTAAGGGTGAGCCAGATGCGCTTCGAAAGATTATTCTCGAGATGTCTCAAGGCGCTTCGCGCGAGCTGGCGCAAGATGCGGCCGGCCGTATCCTCAAGCACGTGGGTACCGTCAACAAACTACATAAAAAGTCGGTAGAGCACGCCAGCTTTATGGTGCTTAAAGCACCTGATGTGCCTTCGGTGCTGATTGAGATGGCCTTTATTTCCAACCCCAAGGAAGAGGAGCAGTTGCGCACCTCCTCGTACCAGGAGCGCTTTGCTTCGTCTCTTCGGGACGGTATTGTCGAATACTTCATCAACAATGCGCCTTACGGCACTAATTATTACACCAAGTATCGTGGTGGCGGTCAGGTTGTCGCCTCGGCTGACTGAGTTCGTCTGTGTAAGGAAACCGAGACACTTGGCCTATCCAGCCGAGGTTCACCGTCGCTGGGCAAGCTAACTGCCTCAACCCGATTTTCTCGTCTCGCAATCGCGTTGCGCGTCTGCCTGCATCTCGCCTGATCTCTCTGCCACTGATCCGCACATTCTGCGGGCAGCTGTGGCGCACATCTGGCACAATTCACCGCTATGCCAATACAAAAATTACCCGAGCAATTGATCAACCAAATCGCCGCCGGCGAGGTGATCGAGCGTCCGGCTTCTCTGGTGAAGGAGCTGATGGAAAATGCCATTGATGCGGGCGCTACAGAGCTGCAAATAGATGTCGAACTGGGCGGCGTGCGGCGGGTGCGCATTCGCGATAACGGGCATGGCATTGCGCGTGAGCAATTGCCGCTAGCACTGGAGCGCCACGCCACCAGCAAAATCACTAGCCACGACGACTTGCTCGGTGTTTCTTCGCTTGGTTTTCGCGGTGAGGCACTACCCAGTATTGCCTCTGTGTCGCGACTGACGCTGACTTCGCTTGCCAAAGGTGAGCAGCAGGCTTGGCAAGTGAGCTGCGACATGAACGGTGCGCCGTCAGAGGCAAAGCCCGCAGCACACCCGCCAGGCACCACCGTCGAAGTCTTAGACTTGTTTTTCAATGTGCCGGCGCGACGCAAGTTCCTCAAGCGTGAGCGCACTGAATATGGTTATATCGAGCAGGTGATCAAGCGCCTAGCGCTGGCAAGGCCTGAAGTGGGGTTTAAGCTCAGTCACAACGCTAAAGCGATGTTGCACTGGCGTGCCGCGCTTCCAGGCACCGAGGCGGCCCGGGTGCGCGATGTGCTGGGCAAGGCTTTTGCTGAGAACGCCTTCGAGATCGACCAGAGTGACGAAGCTCTTCGGCTGCGGGGGTGGATTGCGCAGCCCAGTTTTTCGCGCAGTCAGGGCGATATGCAGTACTTTTTCGTCAACGGCCGCTTGGTCAAAGACAAATCCCTCGCCCATGCCGTCAAGCGCGCCTACGCCGACGTGCTCTACCATGATCGCTTTCCCGCCTTTGTGTTGTTCCTTGAGATGGACCCACGCGGGGTGGATGTCAATGTGCACCCAGCTAAAACCGAGGTGCGGTTCCGCGACGGTCGCAGCGTTTACGATTTTGTACGGCGCTCGTTACAGGGAGTGATGTCCGCCCTGCGACCGGGAGGGGCGGCGCTGGCCGATGGGCCCGGTTTTTCCGAGGCACTGACGGTCTCTGCCGAAACCGGAGAAGTGCTGGCAGAAACTCCATTTAGCGCTCATAAGGCTGCACAGAACTCAGGCTTGCAGTTACAGGGCTCACCTGCAGGTGCCGGGTTTCAGAGTCGCTCCATGCCATCGCAGCAGCAGCCCTTGCGCAACTTAGTGGCGGAGAGTAGCGGACAGTACTCGGCGTTGCTCGCGCCCGATTCTGAGGCCTCTGGCTCGGGTGCTGCTCAGGATGCAGACGCAGCTTGTGCGCCGCCCTTGGGTTATGCACTGGCGCAGATACACGGTGTGTTTATTCTCAGCCAGACCGCCGATGGCGTGGTCTTGGTCGATATGCACGCTGCCCACGAGCGCATCACTTACGAGCGATTGAAGGAGCAATACGCCGAGCAAGGGGTACGAGCTCAGCCTCTGCTGGTGCCGCTGAGCTTGTCGGTCGCGCGCGGAGAAGCAGATTTGGTCGAGCGCCACCAGGAGATGTTCCAGCGGGTGGGCTTTGAGTTGGATCGTGCGGGCCCAGAGGCCATTACCGTGCGCCAGATCCCGGTTATTTTACGCGGCGCCGATAGCGAGCAACTGCTGCGCGATGTCTTGTCCGACCTGACCGAGCTCGGGGAGAGTGGCAGAATACAAGAGCGCAGCGACGAGGTGCTCAGTAGCATGGCGTGCCACGGCTCGGTTCGCGCCAATCGCCAGCTGGGAACCTCTGAGATGAACGCGCTATTGCGTGATATGGAAATGACCGAGCGTTCCAACCAGTGCAACCACGGCCGACCTACTTGGGTCAAACTGCAGATGCGTGATTTGGACAAGCTCTTTATGCGAGGGCAATGATGGCCCAAATTTATCCTGCAGTTTTTATCATGGGGCCAACGGCTTCAGGCAAAACGGCACTGGCGATGGATTTGGCTGAACGCTTCGACGCCATGCTGATCAATGTCGACTCGACTCAAATCTATAGGCGTTTGAACATTGGTGCCGCCAAACCCAGTGCGGATGAACTGCGACGAGCACCTCACCAATTGCTCGATATTCGCGAGCCCTGGGAGAGTTACACCGTCGGCGATTTTTGCCAAGACGCCGCGTCGTTGATCGAGCAAGCGCAGGCGCAAAAGCGCCTGCCGGTGTTGGTTGGTGGCACCATGATGTATTTTCGCGCCCTGCAGTTTGGTCTCAGTGATTTACCCGCCAGTGACCCACAGACGCGCGAGATGTTTCAGCAGCAGTTGGCGGAGCAAGGTTTGCCAGCGCTACGTCGGCAACTGGAGCAAGTCGACCCAGCTGCCGCGCAGCGCACCGAAGAAGGGGATACGCAGCGCACCCTGCGTGCACTCGAGGTCTGGCACGATACCGGTCGTACCTTGACAGATTGGCAGCGCAATCCTTTGCAGCCGGTGTTGCCACTCAAGGTCCTTCCGCTGGCCCTCTGGCCCGAGCCCCGCGCGGTACTGCACCAGCGCATCGCCGAGCGCTTTGATGCCATGATTGAGCTAGGTTTTGTGCAAGAGGTAGAGCAACTGGCGGCCATTCCCGAAATCCACCCAGGCCTGCCAGCCATGCGCAGTGTGGGGTATCGCCAGTTCTTGGCGTACGTGCGTGGCGAATGCAGTTTGTCCGAAGCGAGGGAGCTGGGCATTATCGCAACTCGGCAGCTGGCCAAGCGTCAATACACGTGGCTGAGGCGCTGGCCCGAGGCCAAATACATCAACCCGCTTGAGGGGGTACAGACGATGATCGACTCTGCAGAAAACCTGATTCGACAATGGTCCCCCGATGTTTTAGCGAGAGGTAGTGAAAAATGAGTTCTGTCGGTAGTCTTGACCAGCAAATTGGCCATACGCGCTTAGTGCGCCTTCAACGAATGCCCGATACAGGGCGTGGTGGCCAACTGTTTGCCAAGTTGGAGGGCGACAACCCAGCTGGCTCCGTCAAAGACCGCCCCGCCTACAACATGATCAAATGCGCGCTTGATAGGGGAGAAATTGCTCCCGGAGACACTTTGATCGAGGCCACTAGTGGCAACACCGTATGGTGTTGATCATGCCCGAGAATCTCACGGTTGAGCGTCGTCAGTTGATGTTGGCTTACGGGGCCGAGCTGATATTGGTGACAAAAGACGAAGGCATGGAGGGCGCGCGTGACCGAGCCTTGGCAATGCAGGCGGCAGGCGAGGGCAAGGTGCTCAATCAATTTGCCAACCCCGACAACCCCGCTGCTCACTATATTGGTACCGGTCCAGAAATCTGGCAGCAGACATCGGGCAGGATTACGCATTTTGTCTCGGCGATGGGCACCACGGGCACTATTATGGGGGTCTCTCGCTACCTCAAGGAGCGCAATCCGAGCATTCAAATAATTGGTGTACAACCGGCCGATGGCTCTTCTATCCCCGGCATTCGCGCTTGGCCAAAGGAATATTTGCCCGATATCTTCGACGCCGCTCGGGTTGATAAAACCCTTGAAGTCAGCCAAGCAGAAGCGGAAGAGTGCGCGCGCCAGATGGCGGCGCGTGAGGGGATTTTTGGCGGTATCTCCTCGGGAGGAGCGATGCACGCGGCATTGCAAATTTGCGCGACTGAGCAAGACGCTGTTGTGGTCACCATTGTTTGTGACCGGGGTGATCGCTATCTCTCCTCAGGTGTATTTGGTGGTCAAGTAGGGGTGTCGATTTGATTTTTCGCGAGGCAAATACCTCTGACCTTGGGCGCCTGTTGGAGATGGAGCAGGGAGTTGTCGAGGCGGAAAGACCGTTTAATGCTCAGATAAAAGAGGCGGGTGTAAAGTATTACGATTTCGAGCAGTTGATCGAAAGCGAGGACTCGCTGCTCTTGGTGGTTGAGCTCGACGGCGATTTGATCGCTGCGGGTTATGCGCAGATCCGCGTGTCGAAGCCTTCGGTGGTGCATCACGAGCATGTCTATCTCGGTTTTATGTATGTATCGCCTGAGCATCGGCGCAAAGGCTTGAACCAACGAGTGCTCGAACGACTGCTTGATTGGGGCAAAGGCAGGGGGGTGATGGATGTTTATTTGGACGTCTACGCTCAGAATGAGGCCGCTATTCAAGCTTACAAAAAGGCCGGCTTTGCACCGAGCATGCTGGAAATGAAGCTGCGCCTTTAGTCCGTCGATTTTCAGTAAATTACAAGGCTGTGAGCCAAAAAAGGGCGAGGGCTAGAAAGCCTATCGCCCTTTTTATTGGCCGGACGGCCTTAGTTGCTGTATTCGACCTCGAAGCAAACCTCGGTGCCAGCTACGCGCAATACATCGCTGTGGCCAAGCTTGACTGGCGCATCGTCTAGTACTTGATCGTTGACAGTTGCTTGGTCTTCGCAGTGCATAGTCTCTACGTGCAGTGCATAAAAACCGTCGCTTTGGCGATTGATAGCCACCACTTGAACACCTGGGCGACCAATGGTCGTTACAGGTTTTGTGATGTTAACCGCTGTACCAGCCTTGGCGCCGGTTTGAATTTTAATCACGGCGTTGCCAATGTTTGAACTGACTTCTTCGCTGTGTGAAGGTGGCATCGCCACCGGAATGTCTTCGTCATCACCGTCGGCGAGAGCGGCGACGTTGTTGGCAACATTGTTGACGGCGCGCGCGGTGAGAGTGAACTTGCCGATGCGAACGGTAGCCCCGGGGGTCAATGTTGCGGCTTCGTTGATACGGGTGCCGTTGAGTAATGTGCCGTTGGTGCTCTTGCTATCGATCAGGACGTAGTTATCACCTTGTTGTTCGACCACTGCGTGCTGCCCACTGACTTCGCGTCCACGAAGTTGGATGTCATTGCTGCTACGGCGACCAATTTCGGTGCGTGTTTTGTGAAGCGGGAACTCGCGTGCTTCACTTTCGCCGTCAGTGAGAATCAGTTTCATCATAGTGTTTGATCTATCTGCTCTTTGGTGATGATCGTCGCGCCTAGAATACCAACTCTTGGTATCTCTATGTAAGCAGGGGTTCTACTTTTTGCACGTCCCTTAGCCGTTTCTGGAGGCGGGCATACGAAAACGCTGCCGCCAATCAACGAGTTCCACAAGTGCATTCCATACACTTCTGCCATTGCATTCCTTGATCTGAAGAGCAGTGTCCGCTTCGAACGGATGAGCCACAGGGTCACCTTGCCCTACCAAACCATTGCCAACCTCTCTTGCCTTTTGGGCAGCTAGACTGCTTGAATTGGCTCTCAAGAGATCGCCGACGCAAATACTCGTTCGGAGAAATCCGCTTCATATTTGAGGCTAGCACAGATTTTACAAAGTGTAGTCTCGACGCAAAAAGTTAAACCGACCTAAAGGCGCGGTACGATAGTTTTTAGGATATCAACAAGTTCTGCGTACATTGTGACATTAATTCTAACTTTTATCCCAGCAAATTTGCGCCAGTAGTCCACATTTTTGCGGTCGAACTGAATTACACTAAGAGCGACTTGATGAGAACAGGGGGTCTGTGCCCTCTTCAAATGCGAGAAATCAGTGGAAAAAACTTGGTTAGCGCAACAGCCTGCGCTGCGCGAGTGGTATAAAGGCGCGACTGGACAGGCGTTATTAAACCATGCAAAACAACGTCTAGATTTGATGCTGCCGCAGGTGTTTGGATTCCGCGCCGTGCAAGTGGGGCAGTTGTCCGAAGAGCAATCCTTGCTTGAACGCGCTGGCATTATGCGCTCCTTTGTAATCGATCCAAGTGGCGCCAGTGCCGGTGCCGATATGGTCGGTGACGCCACGCAATTACCCTTGTGTGCGGATAGTTTTAATCTGGTTTTTTTGCCGCACACGCTGGATTTCTGTGATCGACCGCACCACGTGTTGCGAGAGGCCGATCGCTTGCTCACCTCAGACGGCTACCTGTTGTTGATGGGTTTTAACCTCTTCAGTGGCCTGGGGCTTCGCCGAGCCATGCAAAAATGGCGCGGTGGTGTGCCTTGGCAGGGGCATTTTTTCACTCGTGGTCGTGTGGCTGACTGGCTGTCGGTGTTAAATTTCCAAGTCGTGGAAGTGGCCGGTATCTCCAGCGGGCAAATAGCCACACCACTCAGTGGCGGTTTTGGTGAGCAATGGCGAGGCGTGAGAGAATATTACTCTCCCGTTTATATGGTACTGGCGCGCAAGCGCACGGTGCCGCTCAACCCCACGTTAGAAAAATGGGCCGCTCGTCGTCCTCGCCCGGCCAATGTGGTGACTGGCATCCTCGCCCAGGACGTGTTCGCTGTCGTCTGCAAAGGCCTGTGCATCAAAGAATCGTCGCCCC
>JBMYWE010000121.1:0-7178 GCA_049607125.1 Granulosicoccaceae bacterium
ATGTGTTGTACTCGGGTACTGTGGCCGCCGCTGTCGAAGGGCGCCACCTTGGCTTACCCGCACTCGCAGTGTCCATGGCGAGTCATCGGCCCAAGCACTACGACACGGCCGCCCGTGTTGCTGCAGAGCTCGTACAGCGCATGGATTCTCACCCGTTACCGTCCGATACGATTTTAAACGTCAATGTGCCCGATCTACCCTATGAGCAGTTGTCGGGTTTCAAGTCGACGCGTCTGGGCAACCGACACAAATCGGAACCGGTCATTCCCGCCGACGACCCGCGTGGGGACACCGTGTACTGGATTGGGCCAGCTGGGGCCGAGGCAGACGCGGGGGTAGGGACCGATTTTGACGCGGTTAAATCAGGCTTTGTTTCAGTTACACCCTTACAGATCGATTTGACCCGCTACACTCAGATGCAGGCTATTGAAAATTGGTTGGAGCAGCGTTATGCGCCTAACGGCTGAGCGTATTGCTGGGCGAGGAGCCACAGCGCCCGGTTTGCGTGAACAAATGATTCGTCGTTTACGGTCTCAAGGGATCCGTGAAGAGCGGGTGTTGGAGCAAATGGCATTGGTACCGCGACATGTGTTTCTCGACGAAGCACTGTCACACCGTGCCTATGAGGATTGCTCCTTGCCCATCGGACATCGTCAGACATTGTCGCAGCCTTTTATTGTGGCGCTGATGACTGAATTGCTGATTGAAGGCAAAGAGCTACAAAACGTATTGGAGTTGGGTACGGGATCTGGTTACCAAGCGGCGGTGCTGTCTCGTTTAGTCAAGCGCGTCTACACGCAAGAGCGCATATTGCCCTTGCTCAAGCAAGCGGACGAGCGTTTCTACGCGCTGCGCTACCGCAACGTCTACGCCAAGCACAGTGGTGGCGATGAAGCATGGCGTGCCAAGGCTCCGTTTGACGGCATTATGTTGACAGCTGCTGCAGAAGAAATTCCAGAGCGGTTGTTGGCGCAACTTGGCGAAGGCGGACGACTGGTGATGCCTCTGTGCCGAGAGGGCGAAGGGCAGGTACTGGTGCGTATCACGTGTAGCGGAGGTCAATATCATCGCGAAGATATACAAGGCGTGCATTTTGTGCCCCTACTCAACGGTGAAGTCGGCGGCCGTCCTCGCCGTTTGAGTGCCGTGGGTTAGGTGTTTTTGAGTAAAGCCTTACTCGCGCGTCAAGCCTTACACGGCGCTGTTTACGGGTTCAAAGGCTTGGCGCTTATTAACTAAAATTTTAAGAAGAACTCATAACTATCTAAAAAAATGGGTGTTTTTCTAAAATAAATGATGTATTGTCTCGATCCTGAGAAGAGAAAAGCGGACTTCACAAGATTTCCTCTGTCGTCTCTCTTGGCTCGATTGAGACAAGCTGAATGGCTAGACACTGTGGTTAAGACAGTTCTGGCTTGGCTTGCTGATTGATTTCAGCGGGTTGACGGTATAGGAGAAGTTAGCTTTGCGTGGGCAATATTTTGGTGTGCTCGCCACTGTTTTTATGGTGACGAGCGGGTGTGCATACAACGGTGGTGTTCAAGAGCAGTTCGCGAATATTCGCGATGCTTTTAGGCCCCTTGGTGCGACCATGAATCCTAAGTTGTACGTTGTGCAAGTCGGGGATAATTTGTCGTACATCGCTTGGCGATATCAGACGACAGTTCAGAACTTGATTGTTTGGAACAATTTGAGTGACCCGAACATGCTGCAACCGGGGCAGCCGATTGTTGTGCGCGGCCAACCCGTGGCTCCCGTCGCCGTGGCGAGGGTAGAGCCCGTGATAGAGCCTGCACCGCAAGCACAACTCAGAGCACATCGCGCAGAGGCCGAACTCGCCGAGGTGCCATTGAGGGCGCAAAGGTCTGTGACGCAGACGGCGAATGCATCCTCGGTGGTCATTCCGCCGAGCAGCGAGCAGACCATAGTGGTGATGCCAGCGCCGACAGTGCAGCGAGAGGCTGCGAAACCTGCGGTGACCGCAGAGGTCGAAAAAGAAGTGATCGTCAATCCGGTGAGTTACAAGAAGCCGGATACAGGACAAGGTTGGATTTGGCCGGTGAACGGCCGCATTTTGAAGCCCTTTGGGGGCGCGGGTTCAACCCAAAAAGGAATAGTGATCAGCAGCGTGCCCGGTCAACCGGTCAGGGCTGCTGAAGGTGGCATTGTCGCGTTTGCCGGGGGGAACGTCCCCGTGCTTGGCAATACCATCATCATCGATCACGTGAACGATATGGTTTCGGCTTATACCAAAGTCGGAGAGCTGTTGGTCACGGAAGGTGAAGAGGTTATGGCGGGCGATGTGATCGCTTATGCCGCCGGAGTGAACGGGCAGGAGAAATCCCGCGTCAACTTCGAAATTAGAAAGCAAGGGCGACCCCTTGATCCTCTGTCGAGACTGGCGAAGCGCTAGTCTGTGGTTTGCAGAGCTGTTCAAGGGATTGCGAACAGTCTTTTCTGACGAGTGCTCGCTGCTGGAGGGCTCGTTGGGTTGTAAACATGATTGGAGATCTTAGAAATGGCCAGACAGGATCTTTCTGGATGGGAAAGTGTGTCAACAGGTGTCAATGCCGAGTCTACGACTTCGGCTAAAACCACTGCTGATCAGGACCTGGATTCAACCACCGAGATCGAGGTGGGGGAAGACGAGAAGCCGGAAAAACAGACGCGTTTTGATGCGGGTGTCGTGCCGCGCAAGGACATGGACGCCACGCGCTTGTATCTCAAAGAGATCGAGTTTTCTCCACTGTTGACGGCTGACGAAGAAAAATATTATTCCCGTCGTGCCAAAAAAGGTGATGAGTCCGCACGCAAGAAGATGATTGAGTGCAATCTGCGTCTAGTGGTTAAAATTTCTCGTCGCTACATGAATCGCGGTCTGGCACTGCTCGATCTGATCGAAGAGGGCAATCTCGGCCTGATACACGCCGTGGAGAAGTTTGACGCCGAGAAAGGCTTCCGTTTTTCAACCTACGCAACGTGGTGGATTCGCCAGACCATCGAGCGCGCCCTGATGAACCAGACGCGCACTATTCGCCTGCCCATTCACGTGATCAAAGAGATGAACGTCTATCTGCGCACACAGCGTCGACTGCAGCAGACGCTTGATCACGAGCCAACGGTTGAAGAGATCGCTGAGGTGTGTGAGCGCCCCGTCGCTGATGTGAAGCGCGTGTTAGGTCTGCGTGACCGAGTCACTTCTGTTGACGTGCCGGCCAACAAAGACGGTGATCGCTTGCTCTTGGATGTAATTCCCGATGAGAACAACGTCGACCCATCCAGCAAGCTGCAAGAGTCTATCGTGCAAAACAACATCAACAGCTGGTTGGCTAAACTTGAGACAAAGCAGCGCGAAGTCGTTGTGCGTCGCTTTGGTCTGCACGGCTACGAGCGCGCTACTTTGGAAGAAGTGGGTGCCGAGCTCGGTGTGACACGCGAGCGCGTGCGCCAGATCCAGATGGACGCGCTCAAGAAATTGCGTCGCATCATCGAAGGCAGCGGTTACAACGCCGACGCCGTGTTCCGTTTCTAGGGCATTCGATCTGCCAGATTAAACGGCACCTACGGGTGCCGTTTTTTTATGCCTGTTAAGTTGGCTTATTTGTAAAATCGTGGGTCTAAACGCGTATAATTCCCGCTTTTAGATCCCCAAGACGGAGCAAGTGACGTGAATTCGGTGAGAGTAGGGCTGTTGGGCCTCGGTACAGTGGGTCAGGGTACCGTGCGGGTATTAACAGACAATGCCAGCGAAATAGCACGTCGCGCCGGGCGCCATATTGAAGTGGTTTCAGCGGCGGTGCGCGACCTCGACAAAGCCAAGAGCCACGGCTTCGATATCGACATCCACGGTGACCCGCAGGCGATAGTTGACGACCCCAGTATCGCCATCGTTTGTGAGCTGATGGGCGGTACCGAGCTCTCTCTTAATCTTGTCTTGCGTGCCATAGAAAACGGCAAACATGTGGTCACGGCCAACAAAGCGCTGATCGCGCTTCACGGTAACCAGATATTTGCAGCGGCCCAAGAGAAGGGGGTCTCCGTCGCCTTTGAGCCGGCTGTGGCGGGTGGGATCCCGGTGATCAAGGCGATTCGAGAGGGTTTGGCTGGCAACGACATCCAGTGGTTGGCTGGAATTATTAATGGCACAGGCAATTTCATCCTGACCGAAATGCACGATAAGGGTCGAGATTTCGCCGATGTTTTGGCCGATGCGCAGGCACTGGGTTATGCCGAGGCGGATCCAACCTTTGACGTTGAAGGGATAGACGCGGCGCACAAATTGACTATCCTCGCCTCAATCGCCTTTGGTGTGCCGTTGCAATTCGATGCGGTTTATACCGAGGGTATCAGCGCGGTAACTGCCAAGGACGTGGCTTATGCCGACGAGCTGGGATACAGCGTCAAACACTTGGGCATTGCGCGCAAGAGCGAGGACGGAGTACAGCTTCGCGTGCATCCAACCCTCATACCCAAGTCGCAGTTGATCGCCAACGTTGACGGCGTGATGAATGCCGTGTTGGTACACAGTGATGCGGTTGGTCCTACCTTGTATTATGGTGCCGGAGCGGGCTCTGGGGCGACTGCCTCTGCCGTGGTCGCCGATATCATTGATGTGGTGCGCCTACTCTCAGCTGCACCCGAGCACAGCGTGCCCTATCTGGCTTTCCAGGCTAACGAGCTAAGCGACTTGCCTGTGCTGCCGCCCGAGCAAATTGTGACCGCTTACTATCTGCGCTTGCAGGCTGAAGACAAACCCGGCGTGATGGCAGATGTGACGCGCATCTTGGCTGACCACGGCGTGAGCTTAAAATCTATCCTGCAGAAAAAGGCCGACAGCGCTTCGGCTGCGGAAGTCATCCTGATGACTCACCGTGTGCAAGAAGCAGATATGAACGCTGCCATTGCGCAGATCAACGGATTGTCGTCTATTTTGGCCGACGTGTGTCGCATGCGTGTAGAGGCGCTTGATTGAGGGTTTGATAAGCGCTGGCTAGCTGTTAGGTTTTATCTCTAATAATTCCGCCAGCAGTGTAAGAAAGCCTTCGCGTGGCATGGTTTGCGCCCCGAGCCCCAGCAGGTGCTCGGTGGGCATCTGGCAATCAATCAATTGGTAGCGACCGCTTTGGCACAAATTGGCAAGTGCCACTTTGGAGGCGTTGCTTCTGCGACTGAACATCGACTCGCCAAAAAAACAGGGCCCTATGGACACGCCATAAAGCCCTCCCACCAATTCCTCGTCTTGCCAGCATTCGACACTGTGAGCGTGGCCGAGCGCGTGTAAAAGCGTATAGGCTTGCTCCATATCGGTATTGATCCATGTGCCAGGGGCGCCTTCGCGCGGCGCGGCGCAAGCGGCGATGACGTCGCTAAAAGCCGTGTCCCAACGCACTTCAAATTCTCCCCGGTTGATCACTTTGCGCAAGCTGCGATTTATGCGCATGGATTCCGGCGGCAAAACACAGCGCGTGCTCGGCGACCACCACAGAATAGGGTCGCCTTCGTTAAACCAGGGAAATATCCCCGTGCGGTAAGCCAGTAGCAAGCGTGCGTGACTAAGGTCTGCGCCGGCGCAAAGTAGACCATCGGGATCCTGCAAAGCCTGCGAAGGATCAGGGAAGGCCAGCGGGGCGTCTGGTGGCAGGAAGGGCAGTTGCATCAGCTCTTTTTAAATGGCGACCATGTGGTTAGATGTTGATGTTGTTGCTCTACTTGGGGGGTCTCTTGCTCAAGAAAGTCCGCCACCGCGCGGTGAAAGCTGGTATCAGCCAGCCGATGCGCCGACCAGGTGTACTCGGGTAGGAAACCGCGGGCGATTTTGTGCTCACCTTGGGCGCCAGGTTCAAAGCGGCTCAGCCCGTTGCGAATGCAATATTCGATACCTTGATAATAACAGGCTTCAAAGTGCAAGCTGTCGAGCTGTTGCGAACAACCCCAGTAACGGCCATACAAGGTGTCTTTGCTGCTGTACATCACGCTGCAGGCAACACGTATGCCTTTCAGGTTTGCAAAAACTACGTGGCTATTGTCAGGCAGGGAGGCTCCCATCTGTGCAAAAAACGCCGCACTCAGGCTTGGGGTTCCCCATTTGCGATCAAAGATACTGGAATAGAATTGGTGTACCTGACGCCAGTCCTCGGTGCTGAGCTCACGGCCATTTAGCCACTGCAGTTCAATACCTTGTTGCACGACACTGCGACGTTCACGTTTGATGTTCTTTCGCTTGCGTGAGTTAAGGCCAGCCAGAAACTCATCGAAGTCGCTGTAGTTGTGGTTGTGCCAGTGATACTGCACACCGGTGCGAGGCAGCAGTCGGCCGCTGGCGCACAGCGCTTCGTTTTGCGCTTTGGGTGCAAACAACCAGTGAACGCCCGATAGTTTGTGCTGCTCAACCAGTGCATCGGCAACTTGCTGCAGTGCCGATAGACAACGTGATTGGTCCTGGTTGTGTTTTATCAATGCACGTGGTCCGGTAGCGGGCGTGTAGGGCGCGGCAATGACCAACTTTGGGTAATAGTTGAGGCCGTGTCGCTCGTAAGCTTCGGCCCAAGACCAATCGAAGACAAACTCGCCGTAGGAGTTGGTTTTTATATAGGCGGGTGCGGCGGCCACCAGCTCTTCGGCCTCGTTGCGCACGCAAATGTACTGCGGATACCAGCCATGCGCTTGGCCCAAACAGTCGGTAGTTTCGAGCGCGCGTAAAAAAGCGAAGCTGACAAAAGGGTTGGCCTCGGGGTTTAGAGCATCCCAATCGGCGGGGTCGATGCTGTCCAGCGTGGGCAGCACCGTTGCAGTGAGCTGCACTACTGAGCGGCCAGTGCGTCCAAGTAGCGCTCTGCGTCCAGCGCCGCCATGCAGCCGGTACCGGCAGAGGTAATCGCTTGTCGGTATATGTGGTCCATTACGTCACCACAGGCATAGACGCCTTCGATACTGGTGGCGGTGGCATTGCCCTGTGTGCCACTGCGTACAGTTAGGTATCCACCCTCCATATCCAGCTGGTCGGTGAACAAGCTAGTGTTGGGGGCATGACCGATGGCGATAAACACACCCATCAGGTCAATGTCGGTAGTTTCGTTGCTCTGCGTGTGCGCCACGCGAATGCCGGTCACGCCCATCTTGTCACCCAGCACCTCATCCAAGGTGTGATCCCATAGGATTTTCACCTTGCCTTCCTTTTC
>JBMYWE010000122.1:0-7164 GCA_049607125.1 Granulosicoccaceae bacterium
GTGGCCGTGAGCGCCATGGCTTTTTTGATATGGACGTCTTCGGTGACTATTGGCACCGAGAAGGGCTCAGCCTGCAATCGGTCGACGGCCGAGTAGATGTCAAGAACACCCTGCGCGACTTGCGTATGACTCAATTTTTGCGCGACGTGCGCTCACTGCCTGTTGAAAAATTTGACGCGGTGGTCTGTGATTACGAGCCCGTATCCGCCTGGGCCGCTCGCCTTGCGGGTGTGCCGAGCATCGGTGTGGGGCACCAGTATGCCTTAGGTGGGCAAGCGCCTAGCGCCGGGCTCGACCCCACGCTGTCGGTGTTGTTGCGCGCTTTTGCGCCGGTCAATCACCGCTTGGGCTTGCACTGGCAGCCCTATGCCGAACACATTGCACCGCCTATTGTTGATACGCGCATGGTGCCAACTGAAAGCAGCGGTCGCGTGGTTGTGTATTTGCCGTGGGAGGCACAGGACAAAACAACCGCCATGCTCAAACGCTTGCGCGGCTACGAGTTTGTGCAGTTCAGCGGCAAGCTAGAAGACGGCCAAGACGGTAATGTGCACCTGCGCAAAGCCAACGTCAAAGGTTTCAAACAAGAGCTCTGCGGTGCTCGCGGGGTGATTTGCAACGCCGGCTTTGAGTTGGTGAGCGAGGCCTTGTTTCTGGGCAAGCCGGTGTTGGCAAAGCCAGTGCTTGGTCAGGGGGAGCAGCAGGGCAATGCCGTTGCGCTGGAGCAAGCGGGGCTCGGCCGTCGCGCGCAGACGCTGGAGCTCTCGGGCATCGCCGACTGGCTGGCGCGTCCCCGAAGTGTCGAGGCGCAGGCTTATCCCAACGTGGCCATCGAGATTGCTCAGTGGCTACAGCGTGGTCAGTGGGCAGACACAGCCACGCTGGCCGCTTCGCTCTGGAGCGAGGATTTGCTGCTGAACGCCACGCCGCCGCGTCTGCTCAGTGCTTGATCTGCGCTGAGTTGCTACTCTCTGTCTTGGTTTAGAGGGAGAGAGCGCAGTGCGAAAGAGCGAAGATGAGTTTTACCAGTCCCTGCCAGCGGCGGTTGAGGCCAGCGATGAAATGCTCTGGTACACCGTGTGGCTGGCTTTTTTGATTGGTGTGGCTTTGACTGGGTTGAGTTGGAAAGGCAGGCAATGGTGGTTGTTCACTTGGAGCGTCGGCTTGATTATCAGTAGCCTGCTGTACTTGGGTTGGTCTTGGATGGCGGGTAGGACGGGTTAGTTGCCGCGAACTTGCGCGGGGTGTCATTCTTGCGCGATGGCACTGCCCGCCGCGTGGCCGCAGGCCCAAGCCCACTGGAAGTTGTAGCCGCCCAAATGGCCTGTTACATCCAGTACTTCACCAATAAAATACAAGTTCGGGTATTTTTTACAAGCGAACGTCTTGGAGGAGATATCGTCGGTATCGACACCGCCCAAGGTGACTTCCGCCGTTCTGTACCCCTCGGTACCCGCCGGTTTGAGCTGCCAATGGTTGAGTGTTTCTCCCACGTCCAGCAAATGTTTGTCGGGCCAATCGGCGAGAGGCTTTTCCGCCAGATTCTTCCACCAACGCGCCTCTAGTGCTAAGACGAGTTTTTTAACTAGGAGCGGTTGCAACACGGTGCGCATCAAGCTCTTGGGGCTGCTCTGCTTGGCTTGCAGTAGTTCTTCTTGCATATTGCGTTGCGGCAGCAAGTCGAGCTCGAGTCGGTCGCCCTCTGACCAATAGTTGGAGACTTGCAATATCACTGGGCCGCTCATGCCGCGGTGGGTAAACAGCAGTGCCTCTTCAAAGCTGCGTTTGTTGACCGTGGCCCGTACCGGCAGCGCGATACCGCTGAGTGATTCGGTCAAGGTTTTTAGGTCACCGCTGAAAGTGAAGGGCACTAGCCCCGCTCGCCGAGGCAGCAGCCTCAGGCCAAACTGATGCGCCAGCTGATACCCCAGACCATCTGGCGCCATGCTTGGGATGGATAAACCTCCCGTAGCAACCACCAGTTTCTTGGTGGTGATTTCCCCGCTACTCGTTTGCAGTTGGTACCCTGTTTCGCTGGCGTGAACGCTTTTGACAGTACAGCGAGTACGCAGTTGAACTTTGCCCAACTCGCATTCGGCCATCAGTAGTTTGACGATATCCTTGGCACTTTTATCACAGAACAACTGGCCGTGATCGCGCTCGTGGTAGGGGATCTCGTACTTGAGCACCAGCTCGATAAAATGCCAGGGGGAATAGCGCGACAGAGCACTTTTGACAAAGTGCGGGTTAGCGCACAAGAAGTTGTCTGGTTCGACGCAGAGGTTGGTGAAGTTGCAGCGCCCGCCACCCGACATGAGAATCTTGCGACCCACTTTGTTGGCGTGTTCTATCACCAGCACGCGGGCCCCACCTTGGCCAGCGGTGGCGGCGCACATGAGGCCAGCGGCACCGGCCCCTATGACCACTGCGTCAAACGAATTCATTGAGGAAGACTCTGATTTGTGAGGGCCTGCGTCACCGCTGCGGTTCAACTATGAGCCCGTGTTTTCAATCAAGTTTCGCAGCCATAACCCAGCAGGCGTTGTTCGATGATCAACTCGGCAATTTCGGATGGCACGCTGTCTTCCCAAACGCCGCGGCCGCGCCTGAGTTGCTGTAGCAAGTCCCGCGAGTAGATGTTGAACAATTCGTCACTGCTGTGCTCGAGAGCGCAGAGAAAGTTATTTTCGAGCAAGTACTTGTACAGGCTGAGTAAGTTCTCGGGGATGTTGGGGTTGTCCATGGTGCGCAGTTCGCCCGTCTGGCGACTGATCTCCGGGTAGACAAACATCTGCGTGTGATCGGGGAACAGTTTGCCAAATGCCTCCAAGATGCCGCCTTCCATGCCCTCATAAAAGCTCTCGTTGAAGATGGTTTTGAGGTTGGCCATGCCCACCACAATGCCAATGTTGAGCTGAGTGTAGCGACGGAAGAAGGCGCGCAGACGAAAGTAGCGCACGAAGTCCGAGATCATCACCGAATAGCCGAGCTTGTTGAGCATATCCACGCGGGTTAAGAAGTCTGCCGGGTCGAACTGGTCGTTTTGCTCGCCCATCAGGCTGGCCATGGTGATTTCGGTGAGAATTATCTGGCTCTCAGGTTTGATCTCGCAGTTTTCGATAAACTTTTTGCAGCCCTGCTCGATCATGTCGACATTGAGGTTGGTCACGGGCCTGAAGCTGCCTCGAATGGCCAGTACGTTTTTCTTGTAGAGCAGTTCACCGGGCACCGCGACTTTGCCGTCGGGGGTAAAAATTATTGCTCGTGTATGCCAAGCGTGGATAAGCTCCATGTTGATCAAACGATTGTCCACGTCCTCGAAATAGGGGCCTTGGAAATCGATTAAGTCGATTTCAATGCGATCCTGCGCGAGGTTGTCGCTGAGTTTGCTGATCAGTGTCTTGGGCTTGGTATAAAAATTAAAGGCCGCATGGATCAGGTTGACACCAACGATACCGAGCGCTTCTTGTTGTTGCGTGGCGTCGTCGTCGTTCATGCGCACATGAATCACGATGCGACTGGGTTCGGCGCCCGGGTAGAGCTGCGCCTGCACACTCAACCAAGCATGACACTCCGACGCGCGACCGTAGCTCTTGGCCGCCACTGTGGCAGCGTAGGCGAAAAAGGTGGAGTTCTTGGGGCGGTGGCCAGTTAGACGCTCGACCACCAGTTGGTATTCGCGGTCGACCATGGATTCTACGCGCGGCCTCGAAACGTAACGCCCGCTGGCCTCGGCACCGTAAATGGCATCTGAAAACTGCATGTCGTAGGCTGAGATGGTCTTGGCCACCGTGCCTGCCGCTGCGCCGGCGCGGAAAAAATTCCTGGCCACTTCCTGGCCCGCACCAATCTCAGCGATTGTGCCGTAGATTAATGGGTTGAGGTTGAGTTCAAGCGCTTTCTGATCAGTGGACAATGCGCGTTGTTTGGGGCCTTTGTTGGTGCTTCTCATAGGTTTGTTCGACTTGTTGTGGGTCCGCGTAGGTGTCGGCTGCGACCGTTCTCAGTGTAGTGGCACTCGCCTGTTCAAAAACCGTCCGCCTCTGCGGGTGCTCCAAATTTGACTCAATTCGGTGAGCCCGTGCTTGGCGGTTTGTTCTGACAGGTTGCTGTGGGCGTTTTGCCCTTTCTCAGCACGAGCCAGCGGCTGAAAAGCCGCCGAATATACCGGTAGGCTAATAACTGTCGTCAGGTTCACAATTGTAACGCGCAAGCAGGAGGGTTTGCGCGTACCCAAGAGCATTTATTGTTTGTGGGCGGGTAAAAACAACGCGGGGTCGACCCACTCACCGTTCAGGCCGACCGACCAATGCAGGTGAGGACCAGTGACGCGTCCGGTGGCACCGACTTCACCAATCTTCTGACCCTGTTTTACCCGATCTCCGACAGCGACATCGGTTTTGCTCAGGTGGGCATAGAGGCTGACCAAGCCCTGACCGTGATCCAAATACACGAGATTGCCAGAAAAGAAAAAGTCGCCAACTTCGCGCACGATACCGTCGGCCGGCGCGACGATGGCCTGTCCTGTCGGGGCGGCGATATCCATGCCGCTGTGAGGGTTGCGCGGTTGCCCGTTGAAGATGCGGCGCAGGCCAAAGGAGCTACTGCGCGGCCCCGGGGTGGGCTCGATAAAATCAGCACCGAGCAGTTGCTCGCTAAAGGTGCGTTTGGCGGCTAGCTTGCGGCCGTATTCAGCGCTTATGCGTTTGACGTCCTCGGGGTTGGGGTTCACCTTGCGTTTGTTTTTGATGGTCAAGCTCTGGGTTTCGTAAGCTTTGTCTGCCACGCTGAAGGGCGTTTTTTCACCGTTGATAAGCAAGTGGTGAGTGCCTAACTTGGCTTTTAGCGAGACTCCTACATAGGCGTACCAGCCGTCTAGGTGAGCATAGGTAAAGACCGGGCGGCCGTTATAGCTGGCCTCGGGCCGAGGCGCTTCTCGCGGGATATCCAAGGGTAATACCGCCACGCCGCCAGGCGTGCTCTGCGCTCGGGGTAGGGCGTTGGCGAGCAGGGGCACCAATAATAGAGCGGTAGCGGCAAATTTTTTCATCGGGTACTCCTCGGGCTCAAGCCTACTTGGGCAAGGCGGTTAGTTCGTGGTCGCGCAGTCGTTCGTGCCACAGGGCTGTGGCGCCGGCGACGGCGCATGGCATAGCAATTAAATTGAGCAGCGGAATGCTGGTCATCAGTGTCACAGCGCCGCCAAAACCAATGGCGCTGGGTCGGTGTTGCTTCATCAGCTTGCGTACTTTGGGGAAGGTCAGGCCGTGGTTTCCGGCAGGGTAGTCGACGTACTCCAGCGACAACAACCAAGCGCCAAACCAAAGCCAAGCAGCAGTAGAGACAAGATTGAGCCCAGGAATAAAGAGCGTGAATAACCACAGCAGCACCAGTGGCACCATCCACATCAACAGATAGAGCAGCTTAAACAACTCTGACATCATCACGTGTGGGATTGCTTTGAGCGCGTGCCCCCAGCCCTCTTCACCCTGCACCAATTCACCCGCCAGGTGTTTTTCTACCTTCTCGGCCAGCAAGCTGTTGAACGGCGCGGCCAAAAAGTTAGCCACCAGTGAAAAGGTATAAAAAACGCCAACCAACACACCGATACCAACCACCAGCCAGACCAGTAATTGCACCAGCCAGATCACGCCTTGCACGATGGCCCAGTCGCCGAGAAAGCCCAAATCCAGCGCACCGCTGATCGAAGCGATGAGTGCGCCGGTGAAGCTGAACAAGGCCCAGATCAATGAGCCAAAAATGACAACGTTAATGGTCAGCGGCACGGCGACAAAGCGCCGCAACCCCGGTTGGCGAATCAACTGGAAACCGCGCATCAAATAGCCGGTACCTTGGGCGAGTTGGGTGATGAGCCCGGAGGGGGCGGGTGTTTTTAGCTTGGACATAGGGCGGAGAAAATAGGGTGCTCAAAGTGGATGAGGTGCAGATGGGCTAAGTATAGCGTGCCCAAACCTGGTGAGCGGCATTCGAGGGGAGAGGCCAACCACCCGGATTCCGCTGCGCTTCATCTAGGCTACGGCACTGCAGGGGTAGTCCGTCAAGGAGCGAAGCGGTTTGCGGGAAGCTGCCGCGTCAGATTGTCGACTCAAGTGCGCGCGACACCCCGCGCAATTCGGCCAGCCCGCGCAATCGACCGATCAAGGGGTAGCCCGGGTGCGATTGTCGCTTGTGGTCGTCGAGCAAGTCATGGCCGTGATCGGGACGCATGGGAATCGCTTGATAGGCGGTTTGTTGTTCGAGCCGTCTTCGCTCTTCTTCAATTAACACGCGCACCAGCGCCACCATGTCAGTGTCTCCGTCTAGGTGGGCCGCTTCTTCGAAAGAGCCGTTGGGTTCTTTGCGCACGTTGCGCAGGTGGGCGAAGCGAATTTTATCGGCAAACTGTTGCGCGATAGCCACCACATCGTTGGTGGGGTTGGCGCCGAGCGAGCCAGAGCAGAGGGTTAAGCCGTTGCTGTCACTGGGACGAGCTTGCAGTATCCAATCGATATCGGCTGCGTCCGAGACAATGCGGGGCAAGCCGAGTATGTCTCGAGGGGGGTCGTCGGGATGCACGCACAGAGACACCCCGAGCTCCTCTGCGGCGGGCACAACTTCCTGTAAAAACCGGCTGTAGTTGGCGCGCAGCTGTGTGCGGTCAATGTCTCGATAGCTGTCGAGCGCTTTTTTTAGTTCGGCCACGCTGTAGCGGTCGTAGGCGCCGGGCAAGCCCGACATAATCGAGTGTAATAAGGTGTCTCGATCGGTCTGCGTGCTCGACTCGAACCATGTTTTGGCGGCGTTGCAGACGTCGTCTGGGTAGTCGTTTTCAGCCGTTTGCCGAGCCAGCATATGGAGTTCAAATGCGGCCATCTTCACCGAGTCGTATCTCAGGCAAGTACCGCCAGAGGCGATAGGGGCGGCTAAGTCCGTGCGTGTCCAGTCTAGCAACGGCATGAAGTTGTAGCAGATGGTGCGAATGCCCTCGGCGGCTAGGTTGGCCATTGATTGGCGGTAGTTGGCGAAGAGTGGGGCGAGGTCTCCTTCGCCGGTTTTGATTGATTCGTGCAGGGGCAAGCTCTCCACCACGCACCAGTCGAGACCTGCTGCTTCAATGTCACCGCGACGTTGGGCAATAGTGCCGGTCGGCCACACCTCGCCGTA
>JBMYWE010000123.1:0-216 GCA_049607125.1 Granulosicoccaceae bacterium
GTGAGAGACCCTATTGCGGGAATCGGCGGATTGAACCACTTTATGCTGCCAGGCACCATGAGAGACTACGACCCGGCTTCATCTGATACACGCTCTAGTTACGCCAATCGCTATGGCCAGCACGCGATGGACAATCTCCTAGAGGATCTTTGCATTCAAGGGTGCAAGGCAGACAATTTCGAAATAAAGCTATTCGGTGGGGGGCATGTGATCGGC
>JBMYWE010000123.1:226-3840 GCA_049607125.1 Granulosicoccaceae bacterium
GTCCAACAACGTCGGCGCTGAGAATATAGCGTTTGCTTTGCACTACTTTGAATCGCGCGGCTTCAAAATCACCTCTAGTGATCTAGGCGACGACTATCCCCGTAAGATCAACTACAACCCCGTGACGGGGCAAGTCAAAATGATGAAACTCAGGGGCGCATATTCCGGCATGGTCGCCGAAGGTGAAAACAATGCGCTCGGTACCGCGTAAATGCACACTCTAGCAAATACGCTAGATCAACAGATTCGTGTTAAACGGAGCGAACACATGCTTCCCTCTCAACACCATCAGACTGAAGATAGGACAGTTCATCGAGTCCTCGTGGTGGACGATTCGAAGGCAATGTGTGCATTTTTAAAAAAAGCAATCGACGCAGACCCTAACCTAACCGTTGTAGGCTGTGCGCTAGATCCTTACGAAGCTAGGGATATGATCAAGGAGCTAGACCCAGATATACTCACCTTGGATATTGAAATGCCAAGAATGGACGGCCTCACTTTTCTGCGCAATCTGATGAGACTCCGCCCCATGCCCGTCGTGATGATCTCCTCGATGACATCGGAGGGTGCCGCCGTCTCGCTGGAGGCACTTTCCATTGGCGCTGTAGATTTCATGGTCAAGCGTCAGATAAATTCCGACCACCAGCTACAGGAATACACACAATCAATACGTGCACTGGTCCGCTCTGCAGCGACAGTCAATATAGCGACACGACAGGACAAGCCGTCTCTTCAGGTAAGGCATTCGTCTCTTATAGAGAGTGCTTGGCGTCACAAAATGGATAGCGCAAGTCGCGCTAACAATACGTTGAACAAAATTGTTTGCATAGGCGCGTCTACGGGCGGTCCAGAAGCGGTCAAGCATGTCCTCGACGAACTCGACGTCAACGAAACAGCTGTCGTTATCGCACAACATATGCCCAGTCGTTTTATTGAAGCATTCGCCACTAGGTTGGACAAAACGAGCCAATTTACCGTGGCCGAGTCCTACGAAGGGGCTCCTATAACGAAGGGTTGTTGTTATGTTGCCAGTGGCAACTCACACACGACCATTCAGAGCTCGGGAAGAGGCTATGTGTGTCACTTAGATCGCAGTCAGAAAATTAACGGCCACCAACCTGCAGTGGACAGGCTGTTCGAGTCCGCTGCACAATGCCTAGACAGTTCAGCCGTGGGGCTACTATTAACGGGCATGGGAAACGATGGCGCGCAAGGTTTGAAACAACTACATGACCGAGGCGCTTTTACCATCGCACAAGACGAAAAAAGTAGCGCCGTGTGGGGCATGCCAGGTTCAGCAGTTCGCCTTGGAGCGGCAGATGCTGTTCTGCCGCTTCAAGACATTGGTAGCGTATTATCTGAACTGCTTCGCTAGCCATTCCAAATAAACTAGTTGCTAAACACGATGGCCCCGTCTTTGACATCGGCCAACACTTTGTCGCCCGGAGAAAAATCTCCTGCCAACAAGCGCTGAGCTAAAGGATTCTCAAGTTGGGTTTGAATCGCCCGCTTTAGCGGCCTAGCCCCATACACTGGGTCAAACCCAGCCGCACCCAGCAGATCCAGAGCAGCGTCAGAAATATCTAGCTCTATCTCTCGTTCTTCAAGCCGCGCACTCAACACTTGCAACTGCAGCGAGCAAATTGCGCGGATCTCTTCGAGTCCGAGCGCGGAGAACACGACAAGATCGTCGATACGATTGATAAACTCTGGTCTGAAGAAGCCTTCAACGTCCTCCATGACCGCCGTTTTCATCTCGTCGTAGCTCATCCCGCCTGTCTGGATTTTCTGACTACCAATATTGGAAGTCATGATGATTACGGTATTTCGAAAATCAACGGTTCTGCCTTGGCTGTCTGTCAGGCGACCATCATCCAGCACTTGCAGTAATATATTGAACACATCGGGATGCGCTTTCTCCACTTCGTCGAAGAGTACGACAGAATAAGGTTTGCGCCTCACCGCTTCAGTTAAATAGCCACCCTCTTCGTAACCCACATAACCGGGAGGCGCGCCGACAAGCCGCGCCACTGAGTGCTTCTCCATAAATTCTGACATGTCAATGCGAACCATCGCATCAGTGCTGTCGAACAAGAACTCAGCGAGCTTTTTCGTCAGCTCTGTTTTTCCCACACCGGTAGGCCCGAGGAACATAAACGAGCCATTTGGGCGCGCGGGATCCGAAAGCCCTGCCCGAGAGCGACGGATGGCATTCGAGACAGCAGTGACCGCTTCATCCTGCCCTATAACTTGTTTGGACAAAACCTCTTCCATCTGTAGCAATTTCTCGCGCTCGCCTTCGAGCATCTTGGACACGGGAATGCCTGTCCAACGAGAGACCACTTCAGCGACTTCCTCATCGGTGACCTTGTTGCGCAGCAGCTGCATTTCTTGAGTCTCAGCCTCTGCAGCACTGGCCAACTGGCGCTCAAGTTCAGGCAGCTTTCCATATTGCAACTCCGACATACGCTGGAGATCACCTGCTCGCTTGGCTGTCTCGAACTCGATGCGCGCAGCTTCTAGAGCCTCTTTTACGCTGCTCTCGCCTTGAACTAAGGCCTTTTCTTTTTGCCAGGTCTCGTCTTGTGCAGCATAGGCTGCTTCGATCTCTGAAATCTCGTCTTCAAGATTTTCCATGCGCTTTCGCGAGGCTTCGTCTTCCTCGTTTTTCAGCGCTTCGCGCTCCATTTGTAATTGAATCAAGCGACGCTCTAGGCGATCCATGGATTCAGGCTTTGAGTCTATTTCCATGCGGATTCGACTGCCTGCTTCATCGATAAGATCTATCGCTTTGTCCGGTAGTTGCCGGTCACTGATATAGCGGTGCGAAAGAGTCGCAGCCGCCACTATGGCGGGATCAGTAATGCTGATGCCATGATGGACTTCATATCGCTCTTTGAGACCGCGCAGTATGGCGATGGTGTCTTGCACTGAGGGCTCAACCACTAGTACTTTTTGAAAGCGACGTTCCAAGGCTGCATCTTTTTCAATGTATTGGCGGTACTCATCGAGGGTTGTTGCACCGATGCAGTGGAGCTCTCCTCGCGATAGCGCGGGTTTGAGCATATTGCCAGCGTCCATGGCCCCATCCGCTTTTCCGGCGCCCACCATGGTATGCAGTTCATCTATAAACAACACCACATTACCATCGTGTTTCGACAAGTCATTGAGCACAGCCTTCAGACGCTCTTCAAACTCCCCACGATACTTCGCCCCCGCCAACAAAGCGCCTAAGTCTAGAGACAAAACACGCTTGCCCTTCAGGCCTTCGGGCACTTCGCCATTGACGATACGCTGCGCTAAACCTTCTACAATGGCCGTTTTACCCACGCCCGGCTCTCCGATTAACACGGGGTTGTTTTTGGTGCGACGCTGTAGAACCTGCACAGCTCGTCGTATTTCCTCGTCCCGACCAATCACAGGATCAAGCTTGCCTTGCTCAGCGCGTTCGGTGAGATCTACCGTGTATTTTTCCAGAGCTTGGCGAGTGTCTTCAGCGTTGGGATCATCGACACTTGCGCCTCCACGCACCTCGTCTATGGCCTTTTCTATGCGATCTTTGTCGGCACCACAGGCCCGCAACAATTCGGCGACATCAGAACCTTTGTCGTCGA
>JBMYWE010000123.1:3850-7118 GCA_049607125.1 Granulosicoccaceae bacterium
CGCCTCGTACATCGTCAATAGCTTTTTCTATTTTCTGTTTGTCAGCACCACAGCTGCCCAATAAAACAGCCAACTCTGACTTTTCGTCGCTAAGCAGTGCGATCAGGAAAAGCTCACTGGCAATGTATTGATCTTTGCGCTTTTGCGAGAGCTTGTCGGTTAGGTTGAGTGTTTTAAGCAGGGCATTGGACGGTTGAACATCTCCGCCCACTCCACTGACTTGCGACAGGCGATCAAGCGCGGCACCCAGCTGAGATCGCAGGCTGTTAACATCCGCTCCCGCTCGACTGAGTACGGGGCGTACGCTGCCGTCGCCTTGATCCAGAAAGGCGACCAGCAGGTGAGTGGGCTCAATAAATTGATGGTCGCGGCCCAAGGCAAGCGATTGCGCCTCCTGAAGTGCCGCTTGAAATTTGGCTGTGAGCTTTTCGGCGCGCATGGCAACCTCCATTAAACTTTAGATGGTAATTAAATGGAGACTAATTCAATCAATTTCAACCGGCTTGACGCCTTGTCCGGTAGCCAGCTTCGTGGCCTACTCAGCGCGATTAACAGAATTTCTTGGCACGCTAAACCTTGGCTTTAAGGCAACAGTTCGGTTTCGTAAAGGCATCAAGTTATACAGTCGTTTCACCACTGCTCACTGTGTACAGCTATTCGCCGAGCAACCAAATTAGCGAAGCCATTCGGCCCGTTTGGCCTTGGTCACGGCGGTATGAAAAAAACTGTTGATCATCACAGGCCGTGCAGAGCCCACCGCCGTGCACCTGTGTAACCCCTGCCATCTTCAAGCGCCTCTTGCTCAGCTGATACAAATCAGCGAGCCACTTTTTATTGGGAAGTGCTTGAAACGCAACCTCATCTTGGGCATCGCGATCGACAAAGGCTTGGCGCACTTCATCGCCTACCTCAAAACAACAGGGGCCAATGGCCGCACCGAGCCAACAATGCACCTTAGGCGAATCGACAGGCATAGCTTCAAGGGTGTTTTCGAGCACACCGTTCAGCAGCCCTCGCCAGCCCGCATGCGCGGCAGCTACAACAGTGGCTTCAGCATCGGCGAACAACACGGGCAGGCAATCGGCGGTTTGTATTGCGAGCACTCGGCCTGGGGTATCCGTCCAAATGGCGTCCGCTTGTGCTTCATTTTCTAAGTCAGCTGCGTCCAAACAATTGGTGCCGTGCACTTGTTTTAGCCAGAGAGGTTCGCTGGGTAACTGCAGCGCGTATTTGAGTTGCGCGCGATTGCACGCGGCTTGCGAGTCCCCGACGTAAACGCCCAAGTTATTGCTCTGGAAAGGAGCAGCACTCTGGCCACCAGTACGCAAGGTCATCACTGCTCCAATTTGTCGATGCAGTGGCCATTGCGCCTTTAACACATCGGTACTCACGCGTCGCAGGTGTGTTGGCGCAGCGCGGCCAGCAGAGCTTGCATATCATCAGGCAGCGGACTCTCCCAGCTGCAAGTCTCTCCGGTGGCGGGATGTATTAGGCTGAGCCGTCGCGCGTGTAGTGCCTGGCGCGGAAATTCACGAAGAGTTTTTTGCAGCTCATCGCTGGCCCCCTTGGGGATGCGCAGCCGCCCACCGTAAACCGTGTCGCCGACCAAGGGCATTTTCTGCTCGCTCAGATGGACGCGTATCTGATGGGTGCGACCTGTCTCGAGTTTGACGCGCAGCCAGCTGTGCGAGATAAAACGCTCTTCCACCCTGTAGTGAGTGATAGCCTCGCGCCCGCCAGGCCGAACCGCCATGCGCTTGCGATCTACCCCATGGCGACCAATAGGCGCGTCTATCGTGGCACCGGCAACGGGCGTACCCCAAGCCACCGCGTCGTACTCTCGACTGACCGTTCGCTCTTGCAGCTGATCGACGAGCGAGCGGTGCGCGAGGTCACTTCTGGCCACCACAAACAACCCCGTGGTGTCTTTGTCCAATCGATGTACGATGCCGGCACGCGGTAAGTTGGCGGCGTCGGGGTAGCGATGCAGTAGACCATTTAGCACCGTGCCAGTTGGGTTGCCGGCGGCCGGGTGCATAACCATCTCTGCCTGCTTGTTAAAGACGGCGATGTGTTCGTCCTCATATAAGACATGCAGCTCAACAGTAGCATCAGCCTCATGCTGGTCGACGACATTCTCGGGCATCTGAATAATAACCAACTCGCCGCCCATCGCTTTATCTCGCGGTCCTGGCTGCTTACCGTCGATGCTCAGTTGACCGTCGAGCAACATTTTTTTGAGCTGGCTACGGGAGAAATCGGGCACCGAGCGGGCAAGGGCTTGGTCGTACCGCAAGCCACCGCAGCTGTCGTCGATGGTATATTTTTGTTCGTTTGATTCACGCATCAAATGATTATACCCGTGTGATCACTAGAAACGTGACTCACCGTTACCGTGCAGCTTTGACAGCTTGGGATATAATTGATCTATTCGAGGTCAGACGGGTGTACAGCTCGTCCCAACCTCTCAGGCTTTCATCAAGGTTATTACACATGCCCACTCGTTTTTCGCTAGTCGCCGCCACCTTGGGTGTATCGTTACTGTTGGTCGGTTGCTCAACCACTGGAGAAGCGAAAAAAGAAGAGG
The DNA here is from genome assembly GCA_049607125.1 of Granulosicoccaceae bacterium. Lineage (GTDB taxonomy): Bacteria > Pseudomonadota > Gammaproteobacteria > CALCKW01 > CALCKW01 > CALCKW01. The sequence goes on from JBMYWE010000123.1 coordinate 6,438, forward strand.
CCTGGGACGCCGCCAAGCTTTACGAGGAGTCGCACAAAGCGTTGAAACGCGGTGACGCCGCCGGTGCCGTGAGACACTTAGAGACTCTGCAAGTCCGATATCCCTTGGCTTCTTATGCCAAACAGGCACAGCTCGACATCATATTGGCCTATTTCCAGCGAGAGGAGTATGACTATGCGATCACCTCTGCTGATCAGTTTATTCAGCTGAACCCACGCAGCCCACACGCCGCCTACGCTTGGTATATGAAAGGCCGCAGTGAGCTGGCACGCGCTCGCGGCCTGTTAGAAAAATACTTTCCGCGCGAATTGGCTTCCACTGACCAACGCCTGATAAACACAGCACGTAGTCACTTTACCCAGGTAGTCAAACGCTACCCAGACAGCCCTTGGGCCACCGCTTCTGCCGAGCAAGCCAACGCCTTGCTAGAAGAGCTGGCACAGCACGAGCTGTTTGTGGCCCAGTTCTACTTCGAGCGCGGGGCTTTTGTTGGTGCTACGAACCGGATCAAAGCCTTACTCGAGACCTATCCAAATTCAGCGTACCGAGCCGAGGCCTTGGATCTACTCTACGCCTGTTATCAAAAGCAGGGATTGAGCAAACAGGCCGAAGCAATCAAAGCTCAGCTCGCTCCTCAATAATACTTAGCGCTTCACTGACAACCTTTTAAGGATGCCAAAA
>JBMYWE010000124.1:0-6833 GCA_049607125.1 Granulosicoccaceae bacterium
TAAATATTATTGAGGGTTCTTGGGGCAGGCGGTCTTTACCCTCCATGCAGTAGTGCAGGCCGCATATGAATCTCAGACCTTGAATTTGTAGCCAAGCGTAGCCTTGTACAATCCAGTATCTCTGGGTCAAGGGCAGCACGAATGTCAGCAGCATGACCAAGCAATACACCATTGTGGTGGCCGTTAGGTATACCATGTAGGCAAGTGAGCGCAGTAGGGTGAGCTGGCGTGAAATGGGTCTGGCGTCGGTCACTTGGTGTCTTTCTCCGGCTGCAAATAAGCGGCAACAAATTCGGCGAGATTATCGACGATTTGCACTTGCTGGGCGAGGGCAGGGTTTTCCTCTAAGGTGGCTTCGCCTTTGCCGGTTCGCACCAGTACCGGCTGTGCGCCAACGGCCATAGCAGCCTGTAGGTCGCGCAGCGAGTCACCGACGACGGGGATGTTGACCAGATCTACACCGAGACGTTTGGCGATGTCGTGCAGCATGCCTGGCTTGGGTTTGCGACAGCTGCATTCGTCGGCATTGCTGTGCGGGCAGTATAAAATAGCATCCACATGGCCACCCAGCTTACTCAGTGCATCGTGCATTTTCTGGTGAATAGCGTGTAAATCGTCGACACTAAAAAGCCCGAGTGAAATACCCGATTGGTTGGTGATCACCACCACTTGATAGCCCGCTTGATTGAGCTTGGTGATAGCTTCAAGGCTGCCTTCTATGGGAAGCCAGGCATCTGGGTTACGGATTTGATCCGGGTTGTTGTGGTTGATCACGCCATCGCGATCGAGCAGCACTAACTTCATGTGCTTAGCCTTTCTGAGTCAATCGTGCAATTGTACCTGATGGTTGTTCGGCTGCCACTTTGTCAATTGAGTTCACTTTGCTTTCACTCAGCGCCTTCGGCCCTTTCTGCTGCTCTGAGTAGATTTGTGCTTTGCCTCTGGTTTAGAGCGTGGCTTGCTTTTGCTACGGCCTCGGTGTTGTTTTCCCTCTGGCTTTTGCGTGGTTTTGGACTTTGCCTTGGCGGGGCGCTTTTTTTTGGATTTGGCTGGGGCGTCCGATGACGAGCCGACAATGGCCTGCTCTAGAGACTCGAGCTCTGCTGAGCTTAGGTCGCGCCACTCGCCCACCGGTAAGCCTTTTAGCGTGATGCCCATCATGGCGACCCGTTCGAGCTTTTGAACCTCAAACCCGAAGTGCTCGGTCATACGCCGGATCTGGCGGTTCATGCCTTCGATCAATGTGATGCGGAAACTACGGGGCCCTGAGCGCTCGACTGGGCACTTTTTGGTTTTGGTGCCAAGGATCGGTACCCCACCTGCCATGCCGCTGATAAAGTCATCGGCAAAGGGGCGGTTGACGGTGACTTCATAGTGCTTTTGGTGCTCGTTGCCCGCACGTAGGATTTTGTTGACCAAATCCCCTTTGTTGGTCAAGAGAATCAGGCCCTGCGAGTCTTTGTCTAGGCGGCCTATGGGGAAGAGTCGAGTGCTGTGGTTGACGAAATCGACAATATTGTCGGCTTCGCTGCGTTCTGTGGTACTGACTATACCCACCGGTTTGTTCAATACGATTAAAACCAATGCCTGTTCATCCCAAGGTTCGATGTCCTGGCCGTTAACTTTGACTAAGTCGCCGGGGAAAACCTGATCGCCAATGCCTGCTCGTTTGCCGTTGAGTCGAACGTTGCCTTGCTCTATAAAGCGGTCGGCGTCTCGTCGAGAGCACAGGCCACTCTCGCTGATGAATTTATTGAGGCGGATGGAAGATTTGAGCGACATAGGTACATAGCTAGGGTGAGAGTGCGGACATTGTCGCAGAAGAACGTGGGGCTTGCAGGTAATGCCAGGCGTACGCGCACACTTGAAAAAGCTCTCTACTCCCCCCAATTTTGCGGTAATTAAATTTCATGAGGAGCTCCGAGTGAGCGATGTCATTCATCTTGTCTGCCCGCATTGTGCTGCGGTCAATCGCGTGCCAAGCGGTCGACTGAGTGATTCGCCCAAGTGTGGCAAGTGCGCCAAGTCTGTGTTTCCCGGCAAGAGTGTGGCGGTAGATTCCACCGTCTTTGATAAACACGTCACACGAAACGATATTCCTGTGCTGGTAGATTTCTGGGCGCCTTGGTGTGGTCCGTGCAAAATGATGGCGCCAACCTTTGAGCAAGTGGCTGCTGAAATGGAGCCAAATGTGCGGTTACTCAAAGTTGATACAGAACAAAACCCGACGCTGGCAGCGAGGTTCGGCATTCGTAGTATCCCGACTCTGGCCGTTTTTAAAGGTGGCAAGGAAGTGGCGCGCCAGGCGGGCGCGATGGATGCTCAGACGCTTAAGCGTTGGGTGCTGTCCTCTGTGTGATGTTCACTCGGTCATCTGGGTAAACGTTGAAATAAGAGCAAATGTTTCGGTTTTCTCGCATAGAGTGAACTGAGTAAGCCCTCTAGAATGTGAGGGTGGCCTGAACTCGGGTCGTCCCATCTATGGAGATTAACCATGAAAAAATGGATTGCCAGCATGGCAATGTGCCTCGCATTTTCAGCTCAAGCCAGTGAAGGAGTTCTACAGATCGAAAGTGCGCAAGGTGTTACCGCCACAGCTGACAAGCTCGAGCAGATTTTGCTTAGCAAGGGTATGAAAATTATGGCCCGTGTGCCTCACAGCCAAGCGGCAAGTGGTGTGGGCATCGACTTGCGCGATACCGAGCTACTCATTTTTGGTAACCCTAAAGCGGGCAGCCCACTGATGAAATGCCAGCAGTTGATTGCGCTAGACCTGCCCCAAAAAGCATTGATCTACGCCGACGAGGCGGGCAAAACGTGGATCGCCTATAACAACCCCATGTATCTCAAGCAGCGGCACCAAGTCGAAGGCTGTGATAAGCCGCTAGAGAAAATCGCGGGTGCGCTTTCCAAGTTGACAGCGGCGGCTGCAAAGGCTGAGTAACTATCCGGAAGTTGCGCGGTTATCTCGGAATTGCAAAATTAAAAGCCCTGCATTCGTTGCAGGGCTTTTTCGTTTCGGAGCTCGAAGCCGATTACTTTGCCATGATTTGTAAGTACTCGCCCGTTGTGTTGAGGGTAATTGTCACTGGCCTGTCTCCCTCGTTTTTCCAGTACCAGCCGTGGTGCCCACCGAACGGGGCTTCAATGGTCCCTTCGTCCGCACTCTTCGACTTGTCTACCGAATAGCTGATATAAACCGATTCGTCGGCATAGATGTCACCGTGGGTATCTTGATAGACCGCGCCGCCTTCTACTGTCCATTTGTAGTCTGCTGAAAATCCTTTTTGCATCTCCATCTTTATCTCCTGGCCTTGGCCAGCAGGTATATCAATGCGCAATTGGTCTTGTCTACTCGGGCGGCCTTCAGCGGGTGCCTCTTCTTCTGCCATCGCGACTTTCAGTAGCCCCATACGAGTTAAGTGCAGGCGCTTGCCAATGCCGGTGGGGTCTATGCCTTGCTCCGCCGGCAGAATAACCGTGGTGGCTAACACCGCACCAATAAGCACGGCTGCACCTAGCGAAAACCAGAGTTTGGTTAGTGATGGTAGCTCTTCGAGTTGAGGTTTTCTAATATGCACAGTTTGTGATTCCTATACCGATTGCATCAGGCCGTTGATTTGATAAGCCATCAAAGCGAATCCACAAGCCATCAGGGCAATGTTGGCCATTCTGGCTTGTTGCCAAAAACTTTCGCTGCGGCGCCAAAACCCCATCAGTATCAAAATGGCGCCTAGCGCCAGGAGTTGGCCTATTTCTACACCGATATTGAAAGAGATGAGGTTGGCGATCAGGCCGTTCTCGGGAATGCCGAATTCCTGAATTTTGGTTGCCAAGCCAAATCCGTGCAATAGGCCAAACACAAGCGTGGCGGCACGGGTATCAGGGGACCATCCGAACCAATTGTTCCACAATCCAAGATTGTCGGCGGCCTTGTAAATCACAGAAAAACCGATAATGGCATCGATGAAATAAGCGTTGACCTGAATGTCTGCCAACACTCCTAGCAGCATGGTGACAGAGTGGCCCACGGCGAACAGCGTCACGTAGAGACCGACGTCGCGCATCTTGTACAGGAAGAATATAACGCCCAGCAAAAACAACAGGTGGTCGTAGCCAGTGACCATGTGCTTTGCGCCTAAATACAAATAGGCGAATACCATACGGCCAGAGCCCGTACTAATAAAGCTCTGGTCTCCTTCAGCTACCCCGTGGGCGAATGCTTGAAACGGCAGAGCGAGAAGTATGGTGGCTAAAGCTAGCAGGCTAGTGAAGGGTGTGAGAACACTGTGTCGCTTTACGGTAGTCATGCTATCTATCCTGTGACATGGAGTTGGGAACGGCCCCAAGCGGCAACAAATCTAACGGATTATCGGCGAAGATTCGCATTTCTTGATTGCGTGGTTCTTCTATACGAAGACTGACTGCAATATAAAGTGGCGCGCAATTGCTGTGGGTGCGCTGCTAAGTTCGGTCAATACAAGATCATTTAGGTGGCTTTTGCAGAAGCTTGTTTTGATAGGCTGCAAAGCGAGAGTCTAGAGTGTTGTCTTGTTTTTGGCGTGCGGCTCTTCGATGGCAAATCGCGGCATCAAATACCCTGGCACGAGCGATTGTAGCTGGCGCTTTATTTCCATAGCCTTCTGTCGCGGCACCAAAAAGTGTGAGGCACCGGTCACTGGGTCGAGCATATGCAGATAGTAGGGCAGCACCTCGCATGAAAACAATCTCTCACTCAGTTCCGCTAGACAATGCGGCTTGTCGTTAATTCCTTTGAGCAAGACTGCTTGATTCAACAGGGTGATGCCAATGCTTTTCAATTTAGCTAATGCCTGCTCAACCTCTTCGTCTATTTCTTGCGCATGATTACAGTGCAGTACCACAACTATTTGCAAGCATGTACTTTTCATCCAGTCTAGGCATTCTTCGTTTATACGTTGTGGGATCATCACCGGCTGACGCGTGTGAATTCGCAAACGTCGCAGGTGTGAGATGCGGGAGAGGTCTTGGCATTTTCTTGCCAGAGAAGCATCCGTGCTATTGAGAGGTTCGCCGCCGCTAAAAATAACTTCGGTGATGCTTGTGTCGGCCTGAATGTAATCGAGGATGGCCCGCCACTGGTCTGGGCCTATTCGTGCTTCTTGGTAGGGGAAGTGCCGACGAAAGCAGTAGCGGCAATGGATGGGGCAGCTACCGTTCAGCACCACAAGCACACGGCCGTGGTATTTGTGTAAAAGGCCGGGTATTGGTGAGAAGTGTTGTTCTTCCAGTGGGTCTAGGCTGTCTCCAGGGGAGGGGGTCAGCTCCGCTGCTTGCGGCAACACTTGCAGGAGCAGTGGATCCCGAGGGTCGCCCGGCGTTATACGCGATAGATAGGGGCGCGGTACCCGTAGCTCAAACCCGCTACAGGCTTCTTTGATTTGCTCTGTGGCGTGCGTGTCCAACTGCAACAACTCCGCCAATTCGACCGGATCCTTGATCAGCCGAGTCAATTCGGCCTTCCAGCTTGTTTTGTTGTTTGGCTGATGCATTGACGGCCCGCCCAAAGCCGCGCATTGTAGCTGATTGCCGCACCTTCGAGCATTATTTGTGAAGCAGGAATTTTTGCTCTAGTGCGTACAAGTTAGCTGCAGATAGTTGTTCTTCGAAGGCAGGTGACTCTGAAAAAATGGGTTCAGATGAGACGCTGATCAAATAGAGCGAAATGATCGCACACAAAACGATCACAATAGCCAGTGTGAGTCGGCTGTTTATCAAATGGTTGATTCGTCTATTTGTGTTTTGCTTGTAGCTCATCACACGAGTGATTGAGAGCAGGAGTATCCCGAAAACCATCAGTAGTGAGATGGCGTAATTAAGTGGTGTATTGTTTATGTATACTGCGGCGATGAGCACGCAAATGATCACCGCAATTGACAGTTTGTTAGCCATAGATAGAGTCTTCATCGACTGCTCCTCATCAGAAACACGAGGTTTCGGCCTCAAGAATGTGTAGCGGCTCGAACTGCTGTGATTCGCTTTTGAAAGCATTTGGTTCTTCTAAGGTGCGCGAGGTTGTCTGACTGCGATCGACGCGACTCACCAAACCCAGTGCAAGAACGACTAAAAGCAAAAGATTGAGAGGGCCGAAGATTGCGGGCCCGTGCTCCAATCCCGATGCATTGACCGCAATTGTGCTGTGAGCCATTGACGGCGCAAGCTCCACGCTCGATTCCATGTTGAGCGACGCTCGAGCAAGCGCTGAGTCGGCGAGAATCAGTGGCAGTGATGAGCTCAATGCGTATCCCATAGGGGTAACCTCGGCGGTATATTATTGACAAAAGCACTTCTATAAGTGATCAAATAATTACTTATGGTGTTATTATATTGTCCTTAAATATGCAAAGGGCGTAGAAATCATCACCTATTGGTATATTTATACTCAACTATGAGAGGTTGGACGCGATGGCTGAGACTGCGGCGCTCTTTGCGACACTCAAAAGCGCACTTAAAGCGGAAGAGAAAACCTATGCCGATGTCGCCGAAGTGCTTTTTCTTTCGGAGGCGAGTGTCAAGCAAATGTTTCGCAATCAGCGCATGTCTATTGAACGTCTGGATGTGATATGCAACGAGTTGCTTGGAATGGAGATTTCAGAGCTGGTTGAGGTGATGAGCGAACGTCAAGAGCGCATGAGCACCTTGGATGAAGACATGGAGTTGCGGCTAGTCAGTGATGTGAGGCTGCTGTTAGTTGCCGTTCATATCATGAATGGGTGGGCCCCAGTTGAAATCGTGAATGTGTATGAGATTGATATGCCGGAGTGCAAGCGACATTTGAGTGTGTTGGAGCAATT
>JBMYWE010000124.1:6843-7077 GCA_049607125.1 Granulosicoccaceae bacterium
CAAGACGATTTTTTGGCCGCTGATTTCAATGGATATCGTGAGCGCTTGGTCTTCTTAACGGGTGCTATGTCTGACCGCTCGGCGGAGGAGATGCTGTTGCGTATCGAGAAGCTGACCGCAGAATTTATCGATCTTAACGAGCGGGATACCAAGCTACCTTTGCAACAGCGCTTGGGTAACAGCATGATCATCGCCATGCGGCCTTGGCTCTTGGGGGCTTTTGCAGATTTAAAG
>JBMYWE010000125.1:0-7061 GCA_049607125.1 Granulosicoccaceae bacterium
CACAGGCCGCCCTTCTTTGCCGTCGGTCAGCGCTTGCAAACGGTCATCCGCGCACCAAATGCTGATGTGCTGGCGATGCGGCTCGCTGTTCATACCAGCACGAGCAAACAAAATATAACGCACCGTCACACCGGCCGCGTTGAGCTCGCCTATCTGCTGATGAAAGCGCGCACAAAAGGGACAGGTGATGTCGGTAAACACATACATCTCACGGCCCTTGAGCTCAGCCGCATCATCACCTTCATAGTTTACGTAACGATCTGCCCCAAAATCTCTCAGGGCTTTCACCCAAACTTTGCCCATCTCGACGTAGCGCGCCATTTGCAGTTCATCGCTGCGCTGGCGCGTGAGATTGCGTCCTGTCGCCAGCTCCATCAGGCTACCGTCGAGCACGTATTGCGCATCTTCAGACACGTAAACCACACGATATCCGTCAAACACCACCTCGTACATACCGGCGACCGGCGAAGCGGTGACAGTTTTGATGTCCAGCTGCGGCATCTTGCTTGCCAGACGCTCCTTAACTTCATCGGCGACGTCCGCATGTGCCGCGCCCAGTAGCGCAAATACACCAAAAAATAGGGCGCCAACGGCGCGCAATGACTGCTTCATAATGTAAAACTCTTCTTGAAGATTGGCCTTTGACCAACCGTTGAGATGGTAGTTCAGACCGGCATTGAACCGACTGGCGTTGAAATCAGGCACGCGGATGGTGGTTGCGATGTACATCCTGCAGACGCAAACGGGCCACGTGAGTATAAATTTGGGTTGTTGATAAATCTGCATGGCCAAGCAGTAATTGCACCACACGCAGATCGGCATCGTGATTGACTAAATGCGTCGCGAACGCATGGCGCAGTGTGTGCGGCGAGATAACCGTGTTTAGCCCTGCTACAAGGGCATATTTTTTAATGGCATGCCAGACGTTCTGGCGCGTCATGCCCTTCCCGCGAGTTGTCAGAAACAACACATCGGCATGCGCCACACCCGGTCTAAGCAGCTCTACTCGAGCCTCTGAGGCATAGCGTTCAAGCCAATCCTGCGCCACTTCTCCGAGCGGTACAATGCGCTCTTTGTCTCCTTTGCCACGCACGCGCAGAGCCCCCTGCTGTAAATTGACCTGCAGGATCGTCAAACCGACCAACTCGCCCACCCGCAGGCCACAGGCGTACATCAGTTCAAACATCGCTCGGTCGCGCAAGCCAATTGCCGAGCTCAGGTCGGGGGCAGCGAGCAATCGCTCGACATCTTGTTCGCTCAAGGTACGAGGCAACCGCCGTCCGAGCTTCGGGGATTCAATCAGTGCCGTTGGGTCTTCATCGCGCATACCTTCACGCACCAGCCAGCGATAAAAGCGTCGCAGCACCGAAAGCTTGCGCGCAGAGGAACGCGGTTTAAGGTTCTTTTGAAACAGCTCTCCCAAATAGGACTGCAAATCAGCGCGCTGTAAGCCATGCAGCTCCTGGCCTGCGTCCACACTCCATCTATCCAGCGCCCACAAATCGCTTCGATAGGCTTGCAATGTGTTCTCGCTCAGCCCCTTCTCCATCCACAGTGCGTCGATAAATCGTTCGATCAGCGCGTGTTGCGCCGCTTGTTCAGCCACAGAAAATTCAATCCCAGATCCAGTCTCACTATTGTAGAGCATTGGCTCTGGACCTATGATTCCCCCAACCGATTTCACTACGAGTGCGACCATGACCGCCGACGCCAACGACTGCCAGAGCGACTATGACCCCAACTCTCTCTCACTGGAACAAGCTCGCGAGAGAATACTCGCCGATATCAATAACATCAGCAGAGAAGAGACGCTGGCGCTCGAACACTGCATGCAACGCGTACTCGCGCAAGATATCGACGCACCACGAGACGTCCCGCCCTACCGCAACTCAGCAATGGACGGGTTCGCGTGCCGGGCGCAAGACTTACCCCACACCGGGTCAATCGAGTTGCAAGTCGTCGGTGAATCTCTAGCGGGGCACGCCTACACACAGCCACTCGAACAAGGCCAAGCTATTAGCATCACCACCGGCGCCGTACTGCCCGACAATGCCGATGTTGTGGTGATGCAAGAGCGTACCCACAGCTCAGAGACGGGCGTGAGCTTTAACGTTCGCGACGCGCAGAACAAGAGCTTTGTGCGGGAACGAGGTAGCGATACGCGCCAAGGCGACAACGTCATGCGCCGTGGCAATAGACTGGGAGCTGCGCAAATAGCTGTGTTGGCGTCACTTGGCCTCAGTCAATTGGCTGTTTTTACAAAACCAAAAGTAGCAGTGCTTTCAACCGGAGATGAACTGGTTGAAGGTGGCTGCACACCGGCTGTCGATCAAATTTTCGACAGTAACCGCCCAGCCTTAAAGGCGCTGCTCGCGTTGGCTAAAGTTGAAATTATCGACATGGGCATTTGTCCAGATAACCCACACATCATTCGCGAAACGCTGCTGTCAGCTGCGGAGCAAGCCGACGTGATTATCAGCAGCGGTGGCGTCAGCGTAGGCCAAGCCGATCACCTGCGTACTGTGTTGGAAGAAATCGGTGAGCTCAGTTTTTGGAAAATTGCCGTCAAACCCGGACGCCCGCTCACTTACGGCCATATCAATCAAAGCCACTATTTTGGTTTGCCCGGAAACCCTGTTTCCACTCTAGTGACCTTTCAACAGTTAGTAGAACCTGCGCTCAACAAACTATCGGGTGAGCAACAGACGCGAACAGCTATTCAGCTGAAAGCTATTTGCAAAAGTGAGCTGGTGAAACAACCAGGGCGGCAAGAATTTCAGCGCGGGGTGTTATCGCAAGAGGGCTCGGGTGAAATGCACGTGGTAGCAACGGGCGCGCAAGACTCCCACATTCTCAGTTCGGTCAGCCGTGCAAACTGTTTGATAGACCTACCCGCAGCTAGCGCTGGAGCGAAGATAGGCGACTCAGTACAGGTGCATTTGCTTTAGCACCCATCGCTCAGCCACAAAAAAGGCGGCCCGAGGGCCGCCTTTTTTATCGATGCTAGAAAGCCTGATTAAGCTTTCTTAGCAGCTGTCTTCTTGGCCGCGCGCTTCTTGCGACGAACAGGAGCAGCAGCGCCTTTGGACGCTTTAGTGGCAATAGCGCCGATTTGCTTCAGGCCATCGGCCATAGCAGCAGCAGCTTTCTCGCGCTTGGCAGCAGCAGAGAGCTGAGATTTCAGTTCACGTACTTCTTTTTTCAGGGCAGCAACTTGTGCTTTCATGCCAGCGTCTGCTTTAGGGGCAGCAGCGTTCTTACGTGGACGACCGCGAGCAGCGGTTTTTTTAGCAACAGTTTTCTTAGCAGCGGTTTTCTTGGCGGCAGTTTTCTTAGCCGCAGTTTTCTTCATTCGAGCCATGTTCCACACTCCAAAGTGTTGAGATCGTTCAGCGAGATTATAAAACGTACAAAGCAAATTGCAATTCAGGCACAATGTGCTGTGACGTATGAACAGCAAAAAGCGTGTCAATTGTAGAAAAAAAAGTTAGTCAAAGTACATAAAAGAGGCATTTTTTTTAAGGTGAGTAACGATAAAGCAATCATTTCCAAGCCCGCTGGCTTGTTCAGAAGACTGGCCGCCATGAGCTACGATGCGCTTTTACTACTGGCGACAATGCTGTTTGCGCTAGGTGTAGCGCTCGCAGTTAATGGTGGAGAGGTGCTTCCAAGGCTGGTCAATCAAATAATCGTGTTATTGGTTATATTTGGCTTCTTCGCCTTCTTTTGGCGCCGTGGAGGGCAGACTTTAGGCATGCAAACATGGCGATTGCACCTCGAAAGTAGCGATAACAGCCCCATCAGAGTAAAACATTGTGCACTGCGAATAGCGGGATCTATCCTCTCATTTGCCGCTTTAGGGTTGGGATATTTCTGGTTGTGGATAGACAAAGATAAGCGCACTTGGCCAGATATGCTGAGCGGCTCGATGGTGGTTCATAGACCCAAAAAAAAGAAACAAAAAGCGAAAAAACAAAGCGCGCAACAAAGCTAAACGCTCTAGGTATCCTGTTTTCGCAGTAGCCAAAAGGCAATAACTGCAAACAAAATAACAGCCGCCAGTGTATTGATACTGGCGTGATACCCCATCAGCTGCCCCATACTCACGGTGACGTTGTTGAGCAGCATAAAACCTAGCCCCACTAGGCTTGCGACAAATATTCTCTGCCCTGCATTGCCGTCACGCGAAGAGCCAAATACCATCGGTACCGCCAGTAGCAGCATCACAATAACCGTGAACGGCGTCACCAGTTTTTGCCAAAGCGCGTGTTCTTCAACCGTGACGTTGACGCCGTTATCTCTCAGGTAAGCGATATTGCTTAACAAACCACCAACCGACATCCAACGCATATCCTGCGAGAGTGTTTTTATAAAATCGGTGTCCACCAGTTGATCTATTTCTCGTGTAGGGCTTTTACCTACGTCGAGTCGAGAAGCTTGCGGCGTGACATCGTTGACAGAAATCAATCGCCAGACATTTTTCTCGTTTCTCACGGCGCGTTTGGCGTGAGTGACGCGTAAAATGCGTCGGCCATCGGTCTCAAAAACACTCACACCGCGCAAAATCTGATCGCCTACTACCGACCCCACACGCACATAGTTATCACCTTCTCTGGCCCAAAAGCCATCGCTTCGTTGGGTTAAGCTCGAGCTGCTGACCCCCAACTTAACTTGTTGCACTTTGTTGGCGGCAAGCGGCACGACAAACTCTCCCATCAACACCAACAACAGCGCCAGAGGAATGCCCGCGTGCAAAACAGAGATAAAAACACGCCAAACAGAAGCGCCTGCGGTGCGCACGGCGGTGAGTTCGTTTTGCGCGGCGAGCGTGCCCAAACCAAGCACCGCCCCCAACAAAACAGCAACCGGCATCATTTTGTATACGGACAGCGGCAGTTCCCAGAGCACCAACAACACGGCACGTAAAACATCACCGCGTTGCAGCTCACGTATCATCGAGAACAAGGCATCCAAGGAAATGAGCACCAGCATCACCAACGCCGTGGCCAGTAGAACTTGCTTGGCGATGTAGAGATCGATCACCTTCATGCGCGAACTACCTTTTTAGGGCTAGCAATAACCAACTGGCGTCGCCACATGAACAACCCGAGTGCCAGAACGATAAGTGCCGCGTGCGCCCACCACAACAATGGCACTTCGGGCAGTTTTTCCACCGCCACTTGCCGACGCATCACCACCATCGCGTTGGCGTAGGCGATATACGCCAGCAAGCCATAGAGCACATTGCCAAAGCGCCCTTTGCGCGGCGCCGAGTAACTGAGCGCCACCGCCAAGACCGTGAGCGCCAACACGGCCAAGGGCATAGCGTAGCGCCAGTGCAACTCTGCTCGCAGTACCGGGTCGTCGCTCGCACGCAAGTCGGCTGTGGGTAGCGCGGCCGCATCGACAGCCGCTGTGTCGATAGCTCGCTCGGGCAAACGCAAACCGTGTTTGGCAAAGCTTGTTAGCCGAAAGCCCTCCTCATTCGATTCCAAGCGCTGACCATCGAGCAACACCAGGTATTCGTCGCCTTTGGCTTCATCTCGTTGATAGTCGGCAAACTCCGCCACTTCTACCGCCCACTCGTCGTCTGATTCGGTGTAGACGAAGACGGTGGAGATGCGTTTACCGTCTTTGGAAATCTGCTCTGAGTAAAAGGTGCCCGCCCCCGAGCCAATGTCGCTAAAAGTACCGGGCGACAAAAACGCCAGTGGCGATTGTTTGGCTACCCCGGCTACCAAAGCCTCTTGTTGGCGCAAACTCCAAGGGGTAACAACCAGCGACAGCAAGGCGGCAAACACGGCAAAACCCGAGGCCACCATCAGGGCCGGCTGGCAAAATCGCAACAGGCTGACACCGCAGGCGTTAAAGGCGGCCATCTCGCTATCTCGATACAAGCGGCCAACAGTGATCAAGGTGGACAACAATATACTCAGCGGCACCACCACACCGAGCAAGCCCACAATGTTGTAGGCGAGTAGTTTTGACACGGTACCAAGGGGCAACCCGTCGGCGACGGCGTCTCCAAGCACACTGCTAAGAGCCTGCGCGATCAATATTAGTATTAATACCGAGGTCACCGCAGTGGTGGTGAGCAACAGTTCTTTGGCAATGTAGCGGTCGATCACTTTCACGGCGAACAATCCAATCAAACACTCGGTGAAGACAAAAAATAGCGAAGCGGCCCAGCCCAAGCCTCAACGCATGCGTAGATTATGGTAGATTGCGAGCTGAATCGCCCGCTCCATCGCCACTGACATCGAGACTCACTATGAAATTTTCTTTGCGCACAGGCAAAATTGCCGACATCAAGACCGACTGCATTTTGCTGCCAGTAAACGAGAAGAGCAAACTCAACGACAGCGGCGAGCAGATTGATCAAGCCAGCAGCGGTTTGGTTTCCAAGCTGCTGGCGCGAAAAGAGCTTGGCGAAGACAACGGTGCCACACTGCTCTTGCAAGAACTACCGGGAGTCAAAGCCACCCGCACCTTGTTGGTCAGAATAGCGGGAGACGACGCCCCCACTTTCCGCGCCGCACTCAATGCAGCCGCTCCAACAATCATGCGCCCCCAACACAGTGACGTACAAAGTACACTGTGCGAAACAGACATCAAAAACCTGTCGTTGGCCGACCGTCTTGAAGCCGAGGTGCAAATTTTGCGCGACCACCGCTACGCCTTTGTCAGCCACAAGAGCAAACCGGCAAAACAAGCGGGTACAAAAACTTACCGATTAAACGCTGCCAGTATCGCCGCCCACAAATCCGCGCTTGTCAGCGCACAGGCGCTTGCCGATGGAGTCGACTTGGCGCGCGAGCTGGGCAATACCTCGCCCAACATCTGCCACCCCAAATGGCTGGTCACGCAAGCTAGGCAAATGGCGCGCAAACACAGCAAACTCAGTGTAACGGTCCTCGACGAAAAACAGATGGCCAAACTCGGCATGGGCGCGCTGCTCGGTGTGGCTAGGGGCTCAGCGCAGCCTCCGCGCATGATTATCTTTGAATACAAAGGCGGTGCGGCCAAAGACAAACCACTGGCCCTAGTGGGCAAAGGGGTCA
>JBMYWE010000126.1:0-2545 GCA_049607125.1 Granulosicoccaceae bacterium
TTTATTCTGACCAATGCTTAAGCTTCTGTATTTGCTGCAGCAAGCACTTGAGAATTTCAACAGCAAGGTATAGTCAGTGTGTGTGTCAGAAGCTCAATAATAGACAATGTGACAGGCCGCCAGTGCTCTAGTTGAGCCGAGCAAGCCTCCGCGAGATGTACGAACTAGATTGTTGCTGCTGTTCACATAAAGCCTTGCTCAAGGCAAAGGCACATGGAGCGCAAACTTGAATAAGGAGTAAAACGCCGCAACAGTGAATAGGCCAACCCCCGTGTATATCAACGCAGTTCTACGCGTCCACCGGTCGTGCATAGCCGCCATAAGTCCGCCACAAAAAGCCACCACACTGGCCCAGAAAAATCCGACCAGCGGTATTAAAAAACAAGCAAACAACAGGGAAGTCACAATCAAACACCGTCGCCACCAGATGCCGTTGCCAAAACCTTGATCGTGTTGTGCCGTGTCCCAAAACCACTGGGCACACGCCAAGCTCGCTGTCACGATGAGTATGACGGCCACAGCACGCGGAAAAACCTGAGAGTCCACGTCTGTATAGCTGCCGGTATCGTAGAGCGTGACAAAGCCTGCAGCCACAAAAAACAACGAGACTAACAGGGAACCAAGGCGCTTCTCTGTTGGCTTACTCATGCTTCGGCCTCCGTTGATTTTGACTTTCTGCGTTTGACAATGACCGGTAAAAACAACGTGACTAAGGTAAACAGTATAATTGCTTGAGAGATAGGTCGGCCAAAGAACATGCCAAACAAATTATGTGTCGCTGCGCCTATGGTCCAGCTCTGAACAAAACCTTGCTCTGCAATCGGTCCCAGTATTAAACCGAGCACGATGGGGGAGGCCGCAAAGCCAAAGCGCGAAACCACCCAGCCAAAAACCCCCAGACAAATCATGATGACAACATCAGAGACACTGTTGCGAATAGCAAAAGTCCCGATGATCGTCATAAAGCCAACCGTTGGCACTAGCACCGCTTTGGGGATTGTCACAATTGACTTATAGGCGTAACGGCCAATCAGCAGCCCCGTTGGCAGCATCAGCACCGTAGCGATAAGCAAACCATAGATAAAGGTGTAAACAATTGATCCACCAGATTCAAACAAGGTAGGCCCTGTGCGTACACCTTGAACCATCAGCGCGCCAAGAATGACAGCGTCTGGAGGCGTGCCGGGAATTCCCAGCACAAGGGTCGGAATGAAACCACCGCCTACGGTGGCGTTGTTGGCAGACTCTGTGGCGATGATGCCATCGGCTTCGCCTTCGCCAAAGCGCTGTTCAGGGCGCGCGGTACGCTTGGCCTCAGAGTAGGCCACCAGCCCTGCGACTGAACCACCAGCACCCGGCAAAATACCAACCACGGTACCTATGATAGATGATCGCACCAAGTTGAATTTGGACTTGAAAGCAAGCCGAGCAGCGTCAGCTAGGCGCACTGCTTTGACACCTTCCTGAACTTTAAGGTGCCTATCGGGTGTGGCAACCAAGTCAATCAGCACGGGAATACAATACAAGCCTATCAAGGCGCCTACTACACCAAAACCGCCAATCATGACTTGGCTGCCGAAGGTGAGACGAATATCCGCAGAAATCTCTGCGACGCCAACAGTCGACAACACCATACCAAAGGCCCCCCCGGCTAGGCCTTTGGCCAAATTGCCACTCGACAGGCTAGCAATCAGTGAGAGACCAAATACCGACAGCCAAAAATATTCAATCGGTCCAAACGCCAAGGCAACCTCAGAGAGAGGAGGAGCGAGGAAAAGCAAGGCCAAGGCACCCACTAGGCCGCCGAAAACCGAGGCAAAACAGGCAATCGCCACCGCCAGGTCGCCATTGCCGCTTTTGGCCATGGGGTAACCGTCAAAAGTGGTGGCAATAGCCGAAGGCGTGCCCGGCGTATTGAGCAGTATCGCAGCATAGGCACCACCGTATATAGCACCGGTATAAATAGCGCCGAGCAAAATCAAAGCCGACGCTGGCTCCATACTGAAGGTGATGGGTACTAATACGGCCACCGCCATGGTGGCGGTTAAACCCGGGATGGACCCTATGACGGTGCCAGCCACAACGCCAAACAACGCGAGCGCGAAGTTCAGTGGTGTGAGGGCTGACAAAAAATGACTAATGTCCACGGACCACCCCTAGGTTTAAACCGTTCAATGCTCTATTTGATCAAACCGGCAGCACGTGCGTCTTTCAGGTATTCCTCAATGCGCGCTTGCATAAAGTCGTCCATGCCAGCGGCGTCAACATCCAGCATGGCAAAGCCGCCATCGAGCATTTTTTGTCTAAAAGCTGGGTCTTGGTTTACCTTGCCGATCATGTCCGACCACATCTGTTTTGTCTCGTCGCTGGCCGTATTGGGCAAGGCAATGCCGCGATAGGCACCGCCGACCATGTCGTAACCAAGCTCTTTAAACGTGGGCACATCGGGAAACAGGGGGTGACGTTCTTCCATCGCCACTGCCAGCATGCGAACCGCCTCGCCTTGTTTAGCACCAACGGTGGTGTAGCCCCACTCGGCTTTAGT
>JBMYWE010000126.1:2555-7050 GCA_049607125.1 Granulosicoccaceae bacterium
CGGTGACAGCTGCACCTGTCCCTTTAAACGGCACATAGGTTGTTTTCGCGCCGGTCATTTTGTCGAATTTGATTTGCGCTAGGTGGTTCGCACTCGCTTTCCCTGAACCCGAAAACGTAACTTGGCCGGGGTTAGCTTTGGCATCCTCAACCAAGTCAGCCAAAGTTTGATAGGGGCTATCTGCCGTCACCACGATGGCATCGGGGGTGTAGTGGAACAGGTAAAATGTGTTGATATCGGCCGTGGTGAAACCGACATTTTTTTGCGCCGGCTTGATAATGATATGGGGTAAATTCACACCCATAATTGTCTGGCCGTTCGGGTTGAGGCCATTCAAAGACGCCCAGCCAACCGCACCGCCGCCGCCCGGTTTGTAGCTGATAACTAGGTCTTGACCAAAGTGCGTCTTGAAAAAGGGTTGCTGAAAGCGGGCCGAAATGTCTGACTCTCCACCAGGGCCGAACGGGATGATGTACTCGACGGGACCCTCAAGCGCAGCACTTGCCCCTGTGGTTGTGGCTAATACCAGCGCAGCCGCCGTGGCTGTCTTCTTGATGATCTTGCTTAGCATGGTCTTCCTCCAGTTGAAACGCATAGGCCTGAACAAATCAAACCCCTGTATATTTCGGTGCCTGCCAGCTGGAATCACCGCGCCGTTCGGGCACCTGTTTGGCGCTATCATGTTGTATTTACGACCAGAATTCTGGCGCATGCTCCAGTTGACTTACCGCACACTCGTCAAGGTCAACTAGTCTGGCCTCTGCAGAATTATGAGCGCATCAAAACTTTTGTCGAAGCATATATATTTAACAATGTGTAAAATATTTCTTTAGATGTAGTATTTGACATATACGAACCAAGGGCACAACACTCCAACAAAATTTCTTGACGTCGATTTCGCTGATCAAAGCTCTGGCTGACGGCAGAGTCCCCAGCCAACTTCCGAATAGGGCGCTGTATGAGTATCGCATTGCTAAAAACGCTGATTGCCGTCGCCGAAGACGGCAGTTTCAGTGCGGCTGCAGATCGCGTCTGCGTCTCCCAAGCGGCGGTTGGACAGCAAATGCGACGCTTGGAGTCACAGCTGGGTGTGGTGCTTTTTGATCGCTCTCAGAAAACCCCGCACCTGAATCAACTGGGTAAAGCACTGGTGCCAAAGGCCTTAAAGGTTGTGCGCGCCTATGACACGATACTCGATGATTTAACCGGCGACGCGCGGCTGATCGGCGAACTCAATCTGGGCGCCGTGCCATCCACTATTCGTGGGCTCATCCCGATGTCCATCAAACAGCTTGTCGCCGATTGCCCAGATTTACACATCCGAGTGGTGCCTGAGCTTTCCGGTGAGCTGCTGGCGCAGGTAGAGCGTGGCGCCATTGATGCGGCGGTTCTCAGCAAACCAGCGCACGACAGCAAACACCTGAACTGGACACCGTTTGTTGATGAAGAGCTGGTGCTGCTGACATCCCCTGAAGTAAGCGACAACGACCCCTTTAAAATCATGCGGGAACGGCCCTACATTCGCCACACGCGCCGCGCGGCCGTGGGCATACTCGCCGAAGAGTGGTTGGTGCAAAATAAAGTGGCTGTGAGTGAATCGATGGAATTGGGCTCTCTGGAAACCATCTCCAGTATGATTTCGCACAATCTAGGGGTCTCGGTCGTGCCCAACATCTGTGTGCCTGACCCCATTTTTACATCGCTCAGAAAAATATCGCTGGGGCCGAACAGTCCCTGTCGTTCGCTCGGCATCTTGACTCGTGCAGACTGCTCCAAAGTACTGTTGGTGGAGAGGCTATTGAGTAAAATTGTTCAGATTGTCAAACAGCATCAAGTTGCCGACCCTGAATAAAACACCGCTTTAGCTGGCTTAAAAAATCTATGCTTTGCAATTGCAGCACGATTCACCAAAACTAAAAGTCGGTGTGTGACAGGGGATCGATGTGGCAGTTTTTAACTCGGCGCAACAGGCCGCATTGGCTCAAATCAAATCCTTTCTGGGGCCTGCCGGATGGCGTGAGCCGCAGCAATCCAGCGCACAGCTCGAAGACCCTCGTGGTCGTTTTACAGGCTTGGCATCGTTGATTGTTCTGCCAGATTCCACTGAACAAGTGACACAGGTCGTCGCTTGTTGTCATCAGGCCAATATTGCACTGGTGCCACACAGTGGCGGCACCGGTGTGGTCGCGGGGCAGCTCTCTATCGACAACGACGCAGTCATTATACTGTCGCTAAAGCGCATGAACCGTGTCCGCCAACTACTCCGCGAAGACGCCGCCATAGTGGTTGAGGCAGGGTGCATTCTGGAATCCGTCCACGAACAAGCAGCACAGGCCGGTTTTCAGTTTCCGCTCAGCATGGCCTCAAAAGGTAGCTGCTGCATAGGCGGCAACCTGGCTACCAACGCCGGTGGAATTCAAGTACTTCGACACGGCAATGCGCGGGACTTATGCCTGGGTATTGAGGCGGTGCTGCCCGATGGCTCGTTGCTATCAGAGCTCAGCCCACTGCGAAAAAACAACACGGGCTACGACTTGCGTCACTTACTCATTGGCAGCGAAGGTACCTTGGGCGTCATTACAGCCGCAACCCTTGCGCTCAAACCCGTAGAGGCCGAAACAGCGGTCTGTTTTTGTGCCCTCGAAAGCCCACAACACGCCGTTGCTCTGTTGCACTTGTTCCGTCGCCAGTTAGGGGAAAACGTCTCAGCCATCGAGCTGATGTGTGGCCTGGGTATTGAGCTGGTTAACCGGCACTTCCCCAATCTGCGCTCACCGTTTAAACAGGGGCACGATTGGTATTTATTGCTCGAAGTAGCAGGGCAGGCAGGCGTAGGGCAGCAACTTGAGCGAGTGCTACTTGGCTCGCTGGAACAAAACCAGATTGCGGATGCGGTGCTCGCCAGCTCTCAAACCCAGGCGCAAGCCCTTTGGCAATTGCGTGAAAACACCCCTGAGGCCAATCGTCTGGAAGGTGCTATTTGTAGCAGCGACACCTCAGTGCCCATCAGTCAGATAGACCAATTTATCCACACTACTTACCTAGCGCTACGCGATATTGACCCCGATTTACGGGTCAACAGCTATGGCCACATCGGTGATGGAAATATCCACCACAACGTGTTCCCACCAGCGGGCACCACAAAGCAGCACTATCTAGAGGCGCATCCAGGTATTATCGATACGGTACGCATGGCCATCAACGAGTCCACCCATCAGTGCAGCGGTTCTATCAGTGCCGAGCACGGTATTGGCCGCCTGAAAACCGAAGATTTGCAGCACTACCAGAGTCCGGCAAAAATGAGCCTGATGCGCGCCATTAAACAGGCAATTGACCCGCACAACATCATGAACCCCGGTGCTTTGCTGTAGCGACTCGCGTCCGGCAAGGGCAGATTATCAGCACGTTTTGCGGCGTCATTTATGCGCCTACAGGCTCGTTCAAGTGCCCTTGCGAAGTACAGTGCATCGACATGAAAAATAACAACCGAGCAATCCCGCGAGCTCAGCACAATTAGCACTGCAAGCCTTTGGCATTAACGGGTAAAATGGGCGTTTTACTCCAGCCAGAACTCTCAGACATGCTGATTCTCCCCGGCGCGCCTGCGCACTCCACCTTCCGCATTGAAGCCCTGCTCACCGATTGTCGCCAACGCGGGCAAAACCTCAGCGGCATCCGCTCGCGCTACGTCTACTTCATTCAGCCGGAGGGCGAGGTCAGTGAGCAGCAAGTTGGCCGCATGGCCGAGCTTCTCGATGCCGAAACCCATGAATACCAAGCCGCCGACGGCGCGCTGTGGGTGCTGCCACGGCTCGGCACCCAGTCGCCGTGGTCGTCCAAGGCATCGGATATCTTCCGCAATTGCGGTTTGCCCGTCAGCCGAGTAGAGCGCGGCGTAGAGTTTTTACTCGACGGCGAGTGGCAGCTCGACGGGGTAGCTCCCGCGCTGCACGATCGCATGACCGAATCCTTGCTCGACAACACCGAGCCCTTTGCCCACTTGTTTGACGAACACAGCCCCAAGCCTCTCAGCCGTATTCCGCTGGCAGAACAAGGCCGCGCCGCACTCGAAGAGGCCAACGGACGCTTAGGGTTAGCGCTCTCCGAAGACGAAATCGACTATCTGGTCGAACGCTACGGCGCCTTGCCACGCAACCAAGACCCGTCAGACGCCGAGCTGATGATGTTCGCGCAGGCCAACTCAGAGCATTGCCGCCACAAGATCTTCGGCGCCGATTGGGTCGTCGATGGCGAAGCCCAAGAGAAAGGCTTGTTCGCGATGATTCGCAACACCCACGCGCTCAACCCGGGCGGCGTACTCAGCGCCTACAGCGACAACGCAGCCGTGATCACCGGCCATCAGGCCAGTCGTTTTTTGGCCGACCCCAGCAGCAACAGTTACCAGCGCTTCGAAGAGCCTGCGCATATTCAAATCAAAGTAGAAACCCATAACCACCCAACCGCCATCGCGCCGTTTGCGGGCGCGGCGACCGGC
>JBMYWE010000127.1:0-7032 GCA_049607125.1 Granulosicoccaceae bacterium
ATTTGGCTGACACTTCAGCTAGTTGAGGCATGAGAACCCTTCGGAAGATATTGATTTTAAGAATTTCGAGCGCTAGCATCGCCGCTTGTATCTGCAATATATCTCATTTTGCATTTGTCATCGCGCAGCCAAGTTGACATACTCATCTGGCACATAGCTGTCCGCACACGCGGGAGTTTTTATTCGGTCGCCCCGACGACTTCGGAGGTCGCGACCTTTAAGATCAGGAAACCAACATGAAGAAAATCCTAACTGCATTGTCTACTGCCACCCTACTCTCTTCAGCACCTGTCATGGCCGCCGACGAAGTCAACGTCGCCTTTTTCTTGGAGTGGGCCACGCCCAACATGATCGCCAAAGCCGAGCAAGCTTACGACGATGCCATGGGTGTCAAGGTCAATTGGATCAACTTCGACGCGGGTACTGCCATGACTGAGGCAATGCTGGCTGGCGATATCGATATCTCTTACAGCCAAGGTTTGGCCCCGTTTATTACAGCGGTCAATGCCAATGCACCCATTAAAACAGTCGGTATCGCGGTTGAGTACTTTGCCAACCCATGTGTTGTTGCGAGTGGTTCAGGCATCACCGCCGACAATGCTTCAGAGTTAGAAGGCCAAACTGTTGCAGTACCACTTGCCACGATGGCCGATTACAGCTTCCGTATGCAAATGATGGCCCTGGATGTAGACATCGACAGCATCACGGTCGTCGACCAAGTTCCAGCTGACGCTGCCGTTTCACTTGCCGATGGCAGTATCGCCATGGCCTGCTTGTTTGGCGGCGACTCTATCAAAAAAGCTCTGGAGTCTGGTGAGAAGCTGATGAGCGACGAGGAGATGGCTGCCGCCGGTATCATTAGTTTTGATGTTGTCTCAGTCACAGAGAAATTCGCCCAGGAAAACCCCGATATGTTGAAAACATTCTTGGATGTTACCGACGCTGCCAACAAGGCCTTCGCCGAAGACCAATCCAAGCTGAGCATCATCGCCAAAGAATCCGGCATGTCTGAAGACACAACTGTCAATCAGATGAACGGCATGACCTTCCCAACAGCTGCAGAGCAGATGGAAAAGTACTTCAGCGAAGGCGGCTTGGCCAGTCAGGCAGTTAGTATTGTTGGCGGGGCTTTTGCCACAGAAGAAAACCCTGCTCGCGAAGACTACAGCGCCGTTATAGATTCTTCTTTCCTGCAGTAAGAATCCAGCGCTGGAAAAAGAGGGTTTGGGCATTTGCCCGAACCCTTTTTTTATTTCCTGATACTGCTGAGCACATAAATTGTTCAGCTTACCAAACGAAGTCGGCTCTCGTTTTAGCTTCGGCCTGTTGTTGGGTGCAAACGGTAATTCAATAACTGCCATTTTGAACTCAACTAACCGTCGCTGAAGCGAAATAATCCTGCCCAACATAAATACAAGACTGTAGCTCCAGGTGTTTTTTGCAAGGCAGCGGAAATCACACTCGAACCGCAATCGCTACAAAGCCATCGCGGCAGCTTCCCAAGCCTACTTCAAGAACGAGAACCCTGGTTGCTCAACGCACCTCTTAGATTGATTTTTTAACCAAAGAGCAAACTGTAGGTGTGAGTTAGATGGCCCCAGCAATGAAAATAAACCTCCCGCCTCTCTCAGTGACACGCAACAAAGACGCCTTTTTCTGAACGGCATTGGTGTACTACTACTGACTGCTCTTCTCGCACAAACTGACCTCCTTCCGCGCAGCCGCTGCTTCACGCAAAACTTCCGTAGATGCAATCGGAAGTAGGGTCTTAGTCAACTCTAGCCCTTACGAGATCGGGCAATTCTCCCGTTTTACCCATCCAAGATTGCAGTGATTAAACAATCAACAAAAGCGGTTGCTATAGAGCGCAGCATGTGGGTCTCTGCCTTGATTTACACGGCGACAAGTCACCCGCGACTCTGCGTGCAAGGGCCTTTTTGAAAGCAATCGACGGGCGTTACGCCATCCAAATGTCGACAAGCTGGGCTGACTACTTACGAAAGCGCAGTACAAGCGGGTTACGACGATGGATTGGACAGTTACCAACGCGAGCTAAAGATTCCTAGGCGCGCCCAAGCCAGCACTTATTCGGCGGTGGCAGCCTTACCCACCCAAATCAGCTCGGGTGCCCCACCATTTTGGCCCACAACCACCGCATGCTGTTCGTGTGTTTCTGCCAACGCTAGCAACTCGGTCAAGGGGATATCAAACACCACAAAACCTGGTTCACGCGGCCAATCAGTGCTGTCTGGGATGGCAATAGCAGGCGCATAGGCTTTTGCAGCTAGCTGCTGGAACAAGCGCGCATTGCGCCTGGCATTTTCAGGGGCCGACAAAATGTTGCTATGAGGGTTCCAAGCTGTAATAAAGGCCCAGCTTTGAGCATTTACTTGCGGCAGATGAACAGCCATTTCGCCGGCTGGCTCACCAATGCGAACGGGCACTTGCTGCCCGTTCACCGTGAGTTGATACGTTGTCGCCCTGTAGGCCTGTGCTAAATCTGATTCGTTCAACGTACCAATACCACCTCGACTTAAGGGATCAGAATTTTCTGGCCTGGAAAAATCAAATCGGCGTTTTTGATCACTTCTTTGTTGGCCGCGACGATATCGTGATATTTGTTGCCATCGCCATAGTGCGCTGATGCAATCGCCCAGAGCGTGTCGCCCTTTTCAATCACATAAGTTTTGGGCTCACCGCCACCGCCATCCAGGCCGTTGAGGCCAGAGACATCGACGCTGGTGACACCTTCGACATTGCCAGCCATCAACACCGCTTTTTGTGCCGCAGCGGCATCAGCCGCATCGCCGCTGATTTTGGCCACACCGTCTTCGAATTCAACTTTAAGCCCAGAGACACCTGGGTTGTCTTCTTCAAGGTGTTCTTGAATCTTGGCGGCCGGATCATCGTCACCACCAAAAAGCTTACGGCCCATATCGCTCGCAAAATCCATCCAACCCATGTCGAATTCCTCATCGTTTAAAAAATAAAACAACCGCAGCTCAAGGACTTGTCGCGTCTCACCGACCCCTGAGGGCCAGCCGCTACAGTACACCTATTAAAGCATATTCACTGCTCGGCGTAAGAATTACTGTCCAGAGAGCTACACAAACGACATTTTCGAAGCCCGCGTTTGTCTAGATTCGTGCAAAGAATAAGCTCAACAGACAACAATAAGCGCTTAGCGCGGGCTTACCTGCATCAGTTACAATGGGAGCAATTCGTTGAATACCAAGGTACGCCCAATATGAAAGCGCTCAAGTGGTTACTGATACTGGTGATCGTCGTCCCGCTGCTGGTGTTTGCGGCACTCGCCGCCTTTCTATCTTTCGCCGATCTCAGTCAATACAAAGACAGCATCGAAAAACAGGCCGAGGCCGCCACCGGCCGCAAGCTCTCTATCAACGGCGATATCGATGTATCTCTGTTTCCTTGGGTAAAACTAGAAACAGGGGCTATTGAACTGGCCAACGCTGAGGGCTTCGGCGACCAACCTATGATTTCTCTTAGCTCAGCTAGCGCGGGCGTCAAACTGCTGCCTCTGTTTTCAGGCAACATTGAACTCGATGTGGTCAGCGTGCAGGGTCTACAAGCCGATCTGCAAGTGAACGCAGCCGGTGTGAGCAATCTCGATGACCTGAGTGGTGGAGAAAACGAGGCAAATACTGAGGATGCTCAAACCAGTGGCGACAGCAGCTTACCCGCACTTACACTGGGTGGCTTGGCGCTTAACAACGCAAGCCTGCGCTACCGCGACGCGAGCTCGGGTATGGATGCACAAATATCAGACATCAACCTCAATATTGGCGTGCTCGACGGCACGAGCGACACGCCAGTGGAAGGCAGCCTAAATGTTCTGCTTCAGCCAGATAACCTCAGCGCCAAACTTACTCTCGACACTAAAATCCGCGCAAACCTACAGGACATGCGTTTCCATGCGTTGGGCCTAGATTTAAAGGCAGCGCTAGCGGGCGATGCCATTCCTAATGGTGCCATAGACTTAGGTGTCGGCGGTGATCTGGAGGCCGATTTGGTCGCTCAAACACTTGATATACCCAAGTTAAAATTTCAGCTCGGAGACACCAACTTTGATGGAGAAGCAAAACTGACCGGGCTAGACCAAGCCATGCCCAGCGTCAGCTTTAACCTCGCCGGTGACTCACTAAACGTAGACAAACTGCTCGGCACAAGCGCCCAAGACACTGCGAACACTGAATCAACGACAACCGCTGAATCAAACGCACCTGCAAACGACGCCATTGAGTTGCCAACCGATCTCATGCGCAGCTTGGACATCAACGGGCAAATGACATTGGAGAACATGATCGTCTCCAACGTTGAAATGAGCGCCATCACCCTACAGCTAAAAGCAAAAGACGGCTTGCTGAGCATCCCGAAACTAGCGGCCAGCCTCTACGAAGGCAGCATAGACAGCAACGCCAGCCTTGATGTGCGTAACAAAACCCCGCTCTACAGCGCCGATGCTCAGGTCAGTGGGGTGCAGGCACATCCTCTGCTGGCCGCAGCGGCCGATTTCGAGCAACTACTCGGCAAAGGCAACATTCAGATCAACATCAACACCGCTGGCAACAGTGTCAGCAAGCTGACCGAAGCACTGGACGGCAGTTTTAATTTCAGCTTTGCCGATGGCGCTATTGACGGCGTCAACCTCGCTGCAGAGGGCCGCAAAGTCATGCGGATGCTAGGCAAGGATGTGGGCGAAGATCCAGCCGATGGCAGCGCCCGCCAGACAGATTTCAGCGCACTCAGTGCCAGCGCCAAAATCAGCCAGGGCGTGGTCGAAAGCACCGATCTCAGCTTGCTCTCTCCACTGCTGCGAGTTGGCGGCGAAGGCACTGTCGCTCTACCGGCCGAGATGGTCGACTACACCGTCAAACTGCTGTTGACCAAAACACTGGAGGGGCAAGGCGGGGTGTCATTTGACGAAGCCAAGGGCATTCGCCTGCCGCTGCACATAAAAGGCACTTTCACCGAACTCTCCGAAGACTTCGTGGGCACGGTGCGCCGCAGCATGCAAGATGGCATCAAGGCAGACCTAAAAGCTCAGGCAGACGCCAAACTCGCGGAAGAAAAGGCCAAGCTCAAAGCCAAACTCGATGCTGAAAAAGCGGAGGCCAAGGCCAAACTCGACGCGGAGCGAGCCGCCAAGGAAGCGGAGCTGAAAGAGAAGGCTGAAAAAGAAAAAGCGCGCCTCAAAGAAAAGGCGGACAAAGAAAAGGAGCGGCTAAAGGAGAAAGCCAGCGAAGCACTGAAAAAGCTGTTTTGATGAGCCCTCATAAAACGCTGCCTCTGGCAGAATCGGTGCTCGATTGGTGGGACATCCACGGACGCAAAGACCTGCCTTGGCAAAAGAACCCCACCCCCTACAGGGTGTGGGTTTCTGAAATTATGCTGCAGCAAACACAAGTGTCCAGCGTTCTGCGCTACTTTGATCCCTTTATGCAGCAGTTTCCCACGGTGCAGAGCCTAGCGGCAGCCGACCAAGACGCCGTGTTGGCACAATGGACTGGTCTTGGCTATTACAGCCGCGCACGAAATCTGCACAAAGCGGCTCGTGAAATCGTCTCGCGCTTTGCAGGTGAATTTCCCCGTGATTTGTTACAGCTGCAAACCCTGCCAGGTGTTGGTCGCTCGACCGCCGGTGCCATCGCAAGTTTAGCGTTTTCGGAAAAAGCAGCCATTTTAGACGGCAACGTCAAACGGGTCTTGGCTAGGGTACATGCAGTAGAGGGTGCCCCAGCCAAAGCCAGCACACTCAAGTTACTATGGGCGCTGGCCGAACAATACACTCCTGACACGCGCACCGGCCACTACACTCAAGCGATGATGGATCTCGGCGCCACCTTGTGCACTCGCACTAACCCCCAATGCCTTATCTGCCCGCTGGAAGCTCGCTGTACCGCTCGACAACAAGGAAACCCCACCGCCTATCCTCAGCGCGCCGCACGCAAAGACATCCCAAGCAAGCAAGTTGTGATGCTCATCGCTCAACGACCGGACGGCAGCATTTTGCTCGAAAAACGCCCACCAAGTGGAGTCTGGGCAAGTTTGTGGAGCCTGCCCGAGTTTGAAGACAAGGCCGCCATGTGCAACTGGCTGGCGCAGCAGCACTTGGGGCTGCGTGCCGACCTTCAAGCACAGGAGAGCTTCAGGCACACTTTCAGCCACTACCATCTGGACATCCACCCCATGCTCGCCAAGCTCGACGCGCGTGGCAAGGTGATGGATGACGGCCGACAGGTCTGGTATAAAGGCGGGCCACCCCCGGGCGGATTTGCCGCCCCAGTGAAGCGCTTGCTCAACAGCCACTTAGAGGAAACCACCGCATGAGCCGCATGGTCAACTGCATCAAACTGGGCCGCGAGGCCGAAGGCCTAACAAAGCCACCCTACCCAGGCGAGCTCGGACAACGCATATTCGATTCAGTCTCGCAAGAGGGTTGGAAATCTTGGATTGCGCATCAGACAATGCTGATCAACGAATACCGACTCACCCCGATAGACCCCAAGTCGAGAAAGTTTTTAGAAGAGGAAATGGAAAAATTCTTCTTTGGTGATGGCTCTGCAGTACCTGAGCAATTCACCCCAACAAGCGACTAAATCTCAGCTTAGACTATTGACACAACTAACAGTTGAGTGTCTAATAGTCGGCTTCGGGCTGATCGCATCAGCCCACCAGCCCAGATAGCTCAGTCGGTAGAGCAGAGGATTGAAAATCCTCGTGTCGGCGGTTCGATTCCGTCTCTGGGCACCATGCGTGTCTTCTTTCTTCTGTTGCTGCTTTTCCTTTCAAATGGTATTACATATTTTACTGTCGGTTTTCTGTCGCGCCGTTTATTACACAAGATAACCATTATTTGATCTTCATATCTCACAGTTTTGGCTATGCTTAATACGTTTTTGATGGAGCAAATAAATATGATGAAAGTGATGTCAGTCGTTGTTCTAACCGCGTTAGGGTATTTTTTGCTGGGTGTGGTTGGATTGGCTGTGGCGATTTCACCCGGTTATT